>JASHTP010000532.1 GCA_030040495.1 Alphaproteobacteria bacterium | reverse complement strand
GATCTCTTCTCCGTCGGCAACACCATCGCCAACCAGACCGGGCAAGTGATCGAGGTGGTGTCGCTCCTGGTCGCGGTCTATCTGAGCCTGAGCCTCGTCACCTCGCTGGCGATGAACATCTACAACCGCCGCGCGGCGCTGGTGGAGCGCTGAGCGATGACGGACGCACCCGCTTCCGCCGTCGCCCATTCCGCCTTGGCCGCGGCCGTGCGGCGCTGGCGCGCACGGCTCTTCGGCGGCGTGCTCAACAGCCTCTTGACGCTGCTCGTGCTCTATCTGCTGGCGCGGACGCTGCCCGGCCTCGTCGAGTGGGCGCTGCTGAAGGCATCCTTCGCCGCGCCCGACGACCGCGTCTGCCAAGCGGCCGGCGGCGCCTGCTGGGCCTTCATCGGCGACTGGTTCCGCTTCATCCTGTTCGGCCGCTTCCCCTATGCGGAGCAGTGGCGGCCGGCGCTGGTGGTGCTGATCTTCGCCGCGCTGCTCCTGGCGAGCTTCGCGCGGCGGCTGCCGGCGCGGGCGCTGGCGCTCACCTGGGTCGCCGGCCTCTGCGCCGTGCTGGTGCTGATGGGCGGCGGCGTCTTCGGCCTGACGCCGGTCGAGACCGATCGCTGGAACGGGCTGCCGCTCGCCCTGATCCTCGCCGTCGGCGGGCTCGGCGGCGGCTTTCCGCTGGCGCTGCTGCTGGCGTTCGGCCGCCGCTCCTCGCTGCCGGCGGTACGGCTGCTGTCGATCGCGTATATCGAGGTGGCGCGCGGCGTTCCGTTCATCGCCTGGCTCTTCCTCGGCCTCATCGTGCTGCCGCTGTTCCTGCCGCAGGGCTTCGACATCGCCAAGCTGTGGCGTGCGGAAGTCACCTTCATCCTGTTCATCGCCGCCTATCTCGCCGAGGTGGTGCGCGGCGGGCTGCAGGCGATCCCACGCGGCCAGTACGAGGCGGCGGACGCGCTCGGCCTCGGCTATGTCCAGCGCCTGCGCTTCATCATCCTGCCGCAGGCCTTGAGCCTCACCATCCCGGCCCAGGTCAACACCTTCATCGGCGCCTTCAAGGACACGGTCCTGATCTCGATCATCGGGCTCTTCGACCCGCTGCAGGACACCAACACCGCGCTCAACGACCCGGCCTGGCGGATGGCCTATATCGAGGGCTATGTCTTCATCGCCGCGCTCTACTTCGTCTTCTGCTATCTCATGTCGCTCTACAGCCGGCGGCTCGAGCGGCGGCTGGCGCCGGGCAGGGGGTAGGGGCGATGAGCGACGCGCGCACGGGCCCGATGATCGAGCTTCGCCATGTGCACAAATGGTTCGGCGAGCACCATGCGCTGAACGACGTCAGCCTCGCCGTCCGCCGCGGCGAGCGCGTCGTCGTCTGCGGCCCGTCGGGCTCGGGCAAATCGACCATGCTGCGCTGCGTCAACCGGCTCGAGGAGCACGAGCGGGGGCAGATCCTCGTCGACGGCATCGAGCTCACCGGCGACATCCGGCACGTCGACGCGATCCGCCGCGAGGTCGGCATGGTGTTCCAGCAGTTCAACCTGTTCCCGCATTTGACGGTGCTGGAGAATCTGGTGCTGGCGCCGGTCTGGGTGCGGCGCATGAAGCGGCGCGAGGCCGAGGAGCTGGCGGTCCATTATCTCGAGCGCGTGCACATCCCGGAGCAGGCGCACAAATACCCGGGGCAACTCTCCGGCGGCCAGCAGCAGCGCGTCGCCATCGCCCGCGCGCTGTGCATGAAGCCGCAGGCGATGCTGTTCGACGAGCCGACCTCGGCGCTCGATCCCGAGATGATCAAGGAGGTGCTCGACGTCATGGTCGAGCTGGCGCAGTCGGGCATGACCATGATCTGCGTCACGCACGAGATGGGCTTCGCCCGCGAGGTCGCCGACACCATGGTGTTCATGGACCGCGGCGAGATCGTCGAGACGGCGCCGCCGAAGGAGTTCTTCGCCGCGCCCAAAAGCGAACGCGCGCGGCTCTTCCTCAGCCAGATCCTGGGGCATTGAGGCGGGGGATCAGGGCCGGAGACTTGGCGCGGAAGATGCCAAGGGAAAGCCGATCCTTTGCGCCCTTCGGGCTTGCGTCGCGTCCTTCGCGCTAAAACGGGTTTCGCCCGGACGGAAGCGTGTCACCCGTCGAGCGGCGGCAGCTTCGGGTGGGTGAGGCGGCGGGGCAGGGCGCCGGAGAGGCGGGGATCGGGGAAGGTGACGGGCTCGCGGCGATAGACCCGGAAACCCGCGCGCTGATAGAGGCCGAGGGCGCGCGGGTGGTCGTAGGTCGAGGTGTGCACCCAAAGCCGGCGCGTCGGCGCCCGCCAGCCGGCCTCGACCGCCTGCTGCAACAGCCAGGCGCCGAGCCCGCGGCCGATGAAATCGGGCGCCAGGCCGAAATAGCAGAGCTCGGTCTCGCCCGAGGCGAGGCGCTCCAACTCGAAATAGCCCGCCGGCACGCCGCCGAGATGGAGCACGAAGAGCTCGATCTCCGAGCGCGCGAGCCACCGGCGGAGCCGCTCGTCGCTCCAGGAGCGGCGCACATACCAGAGCCAGGGCTCGCCCACGGTGGCGTAGAGATAGCGATAAAAGGAGAGGGTGCAGCGCTCGACGCGCAGCAGCGCGAGCTTGCCCTGCGGCACCGGCAGCGGCGGCCGCGGCGGCGGCGCCGTCATCTCGAGATAGGTGATGGTGTCGGAGAGCTCGGCGATGGCGCGCCTCAGCCGGTTCCGGTTTCGATCGGCGTGTCGCCGGGCAGGCCCCATTCCGACCAGGAGCCGTCATAGACCGCGGCGTCGGGCCAGCCGAGGAGATAGAGCCCGAAGGCCAGCGCACAGGCGGTGACGCCGGAGCCGCAGCTCGTCACCACCGGCTTGCCGCGCTCGAGCCCGGCGGCGGCGAAGCGCTTCTCCAGCTCGCTCGCGGGCAGCAGGGTGCGCGTCCGGGGATCGACGAGCTCGTCATAGGGCAGGTTGAGGCTGCCGGGGATATGGCCGGAGCGCAGCCCCTCGCGCGGCTCCTTGGCGGTGCCGGCGAAGCGCCCGCGCGAGCGCGCATCGAGCACCTGCTCGTGCCGACGCTCGAGATTGGCCAGGAGCTGCGCCTTGTCGCGCACCAGCAGCGTGTTGAGCCGGGCGGTGAAATGGCGCTCGCGCACCTGCGGGACATCGTCGGTCAGCGGGCGTCCCTCGGCCTGCCATTTCGGCAGGCCGCCATCGAGGATGGCGACGTCGGGATGGCCGAAGACGCGCAGCATCCACCACGGGCGCCCGGCGGAATTGAGCCCGGTGCCGTCATAGACGACGATCTTATGGCCGTCGCCGAGCCCGAGGCGGCGCATGCGCTGGGCGAACTTCTCGGCGCTCGGCAGCATGTGCGGCAGGCTGCTCTTGTCGTCGGCGATGTCGTCGATGTCGAAGAACACGGCGCCGGGAATGTGGCGCCGGCGGTAGAGCTCCTTGGCGGTGGGCGTCACCCCCGGCAGGGTGAAGGAGCCGTCGACGATGCGCAGGTCCGGCGCGTCGAGATGGCCCGCCAGCCACTCGGTCGAGACCAGCGCCTCGGGATGGGCGTAGGGCATCGGCGTTCTCTCCCAGTCGGGACGGCTAGCCGGCAAAGGCGAGAATGACGCGCCGGTTCTGCCGCCCTTTGTTCTCGATCTTCACCACTTCGACCGGGCCGATCTCGCCGGTGCGGCGGACATGGGTCCCGCCGCAGGGCTGCAGATCGACGCCGGCGATGTCGACGAGCCGCACGCTTCCCTGGCCGGTGGGCGGCTTCACCGACATGGTGCGCACCAGCTCGGGCCGCGCCGCCAGCTCGTCGTCGCCGATCCAGCGCGGCACGACGGCATGGTCGCCGGCGACGAGCTCGTTGAGGCGCTGGGTGATCGCCGCCTTGTCGAGCGCCTCGCCCGGCACGTCGAAATCGAGCCTGCCCTTGCCGTCGGCGATCTGGCCGCCGGTGACGGCGGCGTTGGGCACGGCGGCGCAGAGCAGATGCAGGCAGGTGTGCATGCGCATCAGGCGATAGCGCCGCTCCCAGTCGATCTCGGCGGTGACGGCGTCGCCGGGGGCGGGGAGCGCGCTGCCGGGCGCCGGGATGTGCAGCACCTCGTCGGCGCTCTCGCCCTTGCGCGTGTCGGCGATGGCGATGAGGCTGCCGTCGGCGAGGCGCAGCACGCCGCAATCGCCGGGCTGGCCGCCGCCCTGAGGATAGAAGACGGTGCGGTCGAGCGTGATGCCGCGCTCGGAGACCGCGGTGACGCGCGCCGTGCAGGAGCGGAGATAGGCGTCGTCGCGGAAGAGCGGCGCGGTCATCGGTCGAGCCAGCGCGGCACCGGCAGCTTGCGCTCGCGCAGGAAGGCGGGGTTGAACAGCTTCGACTGGTAGCGCGTGCCGTAATCGGCGAGCACGGTGACGATGGTGTGGCCCGGTCCCAGCTCGTTGGCCGCCTTGATCGCGCCGAGGATGTTGATGCCGGTGGAGCCGCCGAGGATCAGCCCTTCCTCGAGCACGAGATCGAACAGCACCGGCAGCATCTCCTCGTCGGTGACCTGAAACCAGCCGTCGATCGGCGCGCCTTCGAGATTCCTGGTCATACGGCCCTGGCCGATGCCTTCGGTGATCGAGTTGCCTTCGGCCTTGAGCTCGCCCCTGGCGTAATAGGAGTAGATCGCCGAGCCCATGGGGTCAGCGAGATAGATGCGGACCCGGGGATTGCGCTCCTTCAGTGCCATGGCAACGCCGGCGAGCGTGCCGCCGGTGCCGACGGCGGAGACGAAAGCGTCGACCGTGCCGTCGGTCTGCTGCCAGATCTCGGGGCCGGTGGTCTCGTAATGGCCGCGCCGGTTGGCGGTATTGTCGAACTGGTTGGCCCATATCGCGCCGTTCGGCTCCTGCGCCGCGATCTCCTGCGCGAGGCGCTCGGAATAGCGCACATAGTTCATCGGGTTGGAATAGGGCACCGCGGCGACGAGGCGGAGATCGGCGCCGCACAGCCGCAGCATGTCCTTCTTCTCCTGGCTCTGCGTCTCCGGCATGACGATGACGGTGCGGTAGCCCAAGGCGTTGCCGACCAGCGCCAGGCCGATGCCGGTATTGCCGGCCGTGCCCTCGACGATGACGCCGCCCGGCCGCAGCAGCCCGCGCGCCTCGGCGTCGCGCACGATGGCGAGCGCGGCGCGGTCCTTGACCGAGCCGCCGGGATTGAGGAACTCCGCCTTGCCCAGGATGGTGCAGCCGGTCATCTCCGAGGCGCGGCGCAGCCGGATCAGCGGGGTGTTGCCGATGGTTTCAAGAAAGCCGTTGCGAACCTGCATCGTGCGGAATTCGTTCGTGAACGCTTCCCGACACTATAGGCGGGCGCGGCGAGCGATCAAGCGCGGCGGGCCGGGCGCGAGCAACGGGCGCGTTGACTTGCGCGAAAGGGCAACTCCACAATCCGCGCCGTGACCGCGCCCTGGACCGCGCCCGCCGCGCTCGTCGCCGGATTGCTGCTCGCCGCCGCCGCGCCGCCCCGCGACACCATCGTCATGGGCAAGGCGATCGACGACATCGTCTCGCTCGATCCCGCCGAGGCCTATGAAGCCTCGGGCGGCGAGGTCATCGGCAATCTCTATGATCGGCTGGTCGAGGTCGATGCAGCGGCGCCGGGACGCGTGCGCCCGGGCCTGGCGCAAGCCTGGCAGATGAGCGCGGACGGGCTCGACTTCACCTTCACCCTGCGGCCGGACGCGCGCTTTCCCGACGGCACGCCGGTGACGGCGCAGGACGCGGCCTTTTCGATCACGCGCGCGCTGACGCTCGACAAGGCGCCGGCGCTGGTGCTGCGGCAGCTCGGCCTGTCCCGGGCGAACGTCGCCGAGCGGGTCCGCGCCCTCGACGCGCGGCATCTCGTCATCGCCACGCCGCGCCCGCTGGCGCCCGGCCTGGTGCTCGCCTGCCTCACCGCGCCGGTGGCGAGCGTGGTCGAGCGGCGCCTGGTGCTGGCGCATGAGGAGGAGGGCGATCTCGGCAATTTCTGGCTTGGCGCCCATTCCGCCGGCTCGGGACCCTATCGGCTCACGGTGTGGCGCCCGGCCGAGCATTACGCGCTCGACGCCAATCCGGATTATTGGGGCGGCGCGCCGGCCAACCGGCGCATCATCGTCCGCAACGTCAAGGAAGCGGCGACGCAGCTGCTGATGCTGCTGCGCGGCGACATCGACTATGCCCGCGATCTCGGCGCCGACCAGCTGGCGGCGCTCGCCGGCGATGGGCGCTTCCGCATCGACAAGGGGGTCGAGACGCTCATCACCTATCTCGCGCTCAACCAGCGCAACCCATATCTGCGCCGGCCCGAGGTGATCGAGGCGATCAAGCACCTCGTCGATTACGACGGCATGGCGCGCGCCATCGTCGGGCCGACGCGCATCGTGCATCAATCCTTCGAGCCGCAGGGCTTCCTCGGCGCGCTCGACGACCGGCCTTTCCATTACGACCTCGCCCGCGCCAAGGATCTCCTGGCGCGCGCCGGGCTCGGCAGCGGCTTCGCGGTCGCCATCGATGCGCGCAACGGCTGGCCCGAGATGGACCTGGCCGAGGCGCTGCAAGCGAGCTTCGCCGCCGCCGGCATCCGCCTCGACATCATCCCGGGCGACGGCAAGCAGGTGCTGACCAAGTACCGCGCGCGCCGTCACGACATCTTCCTCGGCGAGTGGGGGCCCGACTTTCCCGATCCGGACAGCAACGCCGAGGCCTTCATCGTCAATCCCGACAATTCCGACGCCTCGCCGGTGAAGACGCCGGCCTGGCGCAACTCCTGGTCCGATCCGGATCTCGCCGACCGCGTCGCCGCCGCCAAGACCGAGCGCGACGAGGCGCGCCGCGCCACGCTCTACCGCGCGATCGAGCGCGAGCACCAGCAGGTGGCGCCGTTCGTCTTCCTCTACGAGACGGTCGAGGTGGCGGCGCACCGCGCCGATGTCGACGGCTTCACCATCGGCCTTGGGCCGGCGGGCAACCGGTATGCGGGGATCAGGCGGCGGTGAGCGCCTCCCGCTTCGCCAAAGCCGCGCTCCGTCTGCTGCTGCAAGTCGCGCTCACGCTGCTCGGCCTGCTGCTCGTCACCTTCCTGATCGCGCGGGTGGTGCCGATCGATCCGGTGCTGGCGGTGGTGGGCGACCGTGCCTCGTTCGAGACCTATGCGCGGGTGCGCCGCGAGCTCGGCATCGATCAACCGCTGGCGGTGCAGTTCGGCCGTTATGCGCTGCAGGTTCTGCACGGCGATTTCGGCCGCTCGGTGCTGACGCGCAACCTGGTGACGTCCGACATCGCCCATTTCCTGCCGGCGACGATCGAGCTCGCCACCGCGGCGACGGCGTTGGGCGTGCTGCTCGGCGTGCCGCTCGGCGTCGCCGCCGCGGCGCGGCACGGCCGGCCGCTCGACCAAATCATCCGCGTGCTCGGCCTCCTGGGCTACTCGGTGCCGGTGTTCTGGCTCGGCCTCATGGCGCTGCTGCTGTTCTACGCCAAGCTCGGCTGGGCGGCGGGGCCGGGCCGGCTCGACATCTTCTACGAGGACACGCTGCCGCCGCTGACCGGGCTGCTGCTGGTCGACAGCGCGCTCGCCGGCGACTGGGCGATCTTCCGCAGCGCGGTCGCCCATCTCATCCTGCCGGCAAGCGTGCTGGGATATTTCTCGCTCGCCTATGTCAGCCGCATGACGCGCAGCCTGATGCTCGACCAGCTCGGCCAGGAATACATCGTCACCGCCCGCGCCAAGGGGTTGAGCGAAGCGCGAGTGCTGTGGCGCCATGCGCTCGGCAACGTGCTGGCGCCGCTGGTGACGGTGATCGCGCTCTCCTATGCCGGGCTGCTCGAAGGCTCGGTGCTGACCGAGACGGTGTTCGCCTGGCCGGGGATCGGCGCCTACCTCACCAACTCGCTGCTCAACCTCGACATGAACGCGGTGCTCGGCGGCACGCTGGTCGTGGGAGCGATCTTCATCCTGCTCAACC
>JASHTP010000531.1 GCA_030040495.1 Alphaproteobacteria bacterium | reverse complement strand
CGGTCAGGTGCGGCGGCGTCTTTTCCTGGTCTGCCATGGTGCGATGGTGCGGCGCGCCGGCAGCGGGGTCAAGGCGGCCCGTCGCGCCTTGCCAAGCCCGGCCGCGTCGTGTATTTCCTCGCCCACTTCCGGTCCGAGCCTGCCTCGCGGATGCTGCCGTAGCTCAGTGGTAGAGCACTCCCTTGGTAAGGGAGAGGTCCACAGTTCAATCCTGTGCGGCAGCACCACCCGCCGTTCGGTCCGACGCCGGACCGCCCTCAGGCGCCGCAGCCTTGCGTATTGTCGACGGGAACGCCGTGATCGCGCATGCAGCAGCGCATCGCCGCCTTGCGGCTCATCGGCGGCACATTCTGAGTGTCCATCTGCCGCTCGCAGATGTCGAGCTGCCAGGCGTAGTGTCCGCCGGGATTGTACCAATCGCCATACTCGTTGCCGTAGCGGTCGGCGATGGTGGTGAGGCTGCAGCCGCCGAGCACGGCCAGGAACAGGCATATCCCGAGCTTGCGCACCATCCTCTGCTCCTTCGACCGCGGCAGCGGCGGAGCTTAGCCCGGATTTCGCGCAGGGGCACGCGGTGCGACGTCGCGCCGGCAGGCAAAGAAAATGGGCCGCACCGAGGTGCGGCCCAAGTTCAGGGAGGAAAAGCCCGAAGGACTTGCGGCAGGAGCAAGCTCCGGCCGCACCATGAGAATAAGGCCGCGTTCGTCAATAAATGGTTAACGACGCGCCCTTTTTGGTTGGGTTCGCGATTTTTCCGCGCTGGCGGGATGTTGCTGACCAAAATGGCGGCCGCTGCTAAGTTCGGCGACGCCATGCCGCCGTCGGGCCGCCGCCTCAGCGACAAGATCCTCGCCGCCTTCGACCAGGCCTGCGAGCGGCGCGAGCTCGAGGTGGCGGAGCTGCTGGTCAAGGCGCTGGAACTGGCGCTCACCCGCGTCGGCGGCAGGGGCTATGTCGACAAGCGCCGCGAACTCGGGCCGGTGCTCGAGGCCTATGCCCGGCTGAAGCGGCTGCGCGGGCCCGGCCGGAACGCCTAAGCCCTTGTTATCGAATCGAAATAATCGTTGACCGAGCGCACCAGGCTGGTCGCGAGCGTGCGCCGGTAGGAGGCCTGCTGCAACAGCCCGTCCTCTTCCCGGTTGGAGAGGCAGCCGAGCTCGACCAGCACCGACGGGATGTCGGGCGCCTTGAGCACGACGAAGCCGGCCGAGCGGTGGCTGTTGTTGAGCATCCGCACCTCGCGGCCAAGCTCCTGCACGAGGTCTTGGGCCAGCCGGATCGACAGATTGTTGGTCTCCCGCCGCGCCAGGTCGAACAGGATCTCGCTGACCACCGGCTCGTGGCGCGACAGGTCGACGCCGGCGACGAGATCTGCCTTGTTTTCGCTCGCCGCCAGCGCGGCGGCCTCCTTGTCGGAAGCCTTTTCGGAGAGGGTATAGACCGAGGCGCCGCGCACCCCCGGCTCGGGCAGGGCGTCGGCATGGACGGAGAGGAACAGATCGGCCTCGGCGGCGCGGGCGAAGGCGACGCGGTCTTCCAGCGCCACGAATTCGTCGCTGGTGCGCGTCAGCCGGACGCGATAGCGCCGCGTCGCTTCGAGCAGGCGCGCCACCTCGTGCGCGGTGGCGAGAGAAATTTCCTTCTCGTAGACGCCGGTGCAGCCGATGGCGCCGGGGTCGATGCCGCCATGGCCGGGATCGATCACCACCAGGTGCGTCTTCTGCGCCGCCCGCCGGGTCAGCTGCTCGGCAAACGCCTGGGGCGCGAGGCTCAGCCCGCCCGCCCCCAGCGCGGCTCCGGTCAAAAGGCGGAGCAGCGTCCGCCGGTCGATCCCTCTATCAGCCATGGTCACCCGCGCCCATTCCGCTCTCGGCCCTCGCGAGGAGGTTGAACGCCTACGACAGGGTAGTCTAATCGTTGGATGAGGATATTGCCATATCTATTTGCATTCTCACAATAAAATGTTTGTAAGGATGCCCGGCGCCCGGTTCGGCGCCTGCCCAGCGTGCCACGCGATGGTTAATTTTGTGGAAATCGCCCCCGCCGACGGGGTGCGAAGCCGCCCTCCCGCCCTGGGGCGGCGGCGCCGCTCGCCTCAGCGGCGAGCGGAAGCCGCCGGCGCGTCCGCCGGCTTCGGCTGCTCGATGTCGTCGGCCATGCCGTCGTAATATTCGGCGAGCGCCAGGAGCTGGGCGCGGATCGGCTCGTGCGCCACGCTCTCGGCGCGGCCGCGCAAATGCTCGGCCGTGTCCCGCAAGTGGCTCGCTTCCAGCATCGTCGCCTCCCGTCGTCAGTCCGCTTCCGTCAGCACACGACGGACCGTGTTCACGAGATCCGCGCTGCTGACCGGCTTGCGCAACACCGCCTTCGCGCCGAGGCTGCGGGCGGCCTTGAGATAATTGTCCCAGTCATCGACGCCGGAGACGGCGATGATGCGGATGTTCGGCTGCTCCGCGACCAGCGCGCGGATCATCTCGAGACCGTCCATCACCGGCATCACCATGTCGGTGATGGTGAGGTCGACCTCCTGCCCGCGGAAGCGCTCGACCCCGTCGCGACCGTCGCGCGCGGTGACCACGGCAAAGCCGGAACGCTCGAGCACCCGCTTCAGCAGGTCTCGCATCACTTCGTCGTCGTCGACCACGAGGACGGCGGCGGCAGGTGTGGCTGGCTTGGTCATTTCCCGCGCACGTGCATTTTTGCCCGTGCATCCTCGCGCCGAACCGATAAGGCTTTGTTAAGCCGGCGCTAACCTCCGGCCAATTCGCATAAAATTGTAGCGATCGGCCGCCCGCGGGCCGGCCCGGCTCAGCTCCGGAGATCGACCACGACCCGGCCGCGCACGGCGCCCTTGAGGATCTTCTGGCCGAGCTCGGGCAGCGCCTCGAGCGGCACCGTCTCGGTGAGCGCGTCGAGCTTGGCCATCGGCAGATCGCGGGCGAGCCGCGACCAGGCCGCCCGGCGGCGGTCGACCGGGCACATCACGCTGTCGATGCCGAGCAGATTGACGCCGCGCAACAGGAACGGAACGACGCTCGCCGGCAGGTCGCTGCCGCCGGCAAGGCCGCAGGCGGCGACGCTGGCGCCGTATTTGAGCTGGGTGAGCAGGCTCGCCAGCGTGGTGCTGCCGACCGCGTCGACGGCGCCGGCCCAGCGCTCGCTGTCGAGCGGGCGCGCCGGCGGCTTCGCCAGCTCGGCGCGATCGAGAAAGCCGGCGGCACCGAGGCCGGTGAGATAATCATGCTGCTCGGGCCGGCCGGTCGAGGCGATGACGCGATAGCCGAGCTTCGCCAGCACCGCGATCGCGACGCTGCCGACGCCGCCGGCCGCGCCGGTCACCAGCACCTCGCCGTTGCCCGGCGCGAGCCCGTGCTGCTCGAGCGCCATCACCGCCAGCATGGCGGTGAAGCCGGCGGTGCCGATCGCCATGGCGCGCTTGGCGGTGAGCCCGTCCGGGAGCTTGACGAGATGCGCCGCCTTGACGCGCGCCTTCTCGGCATAGCCGCCCCACTGCACCTCGCCGACGCGCCAGCCGGTGAGCAGCACCTTGTCGCCGGGCTTGTAGTCGGGCGCGTCGGAGCGCTCGACCGTGCCGGCGAGATCGATGCCGGGCACATGCGGATAGGTGCGCACCAGCCGGCCCAGGCCGTTCAGGATCAGCCCGTCCTTGTAGTTGAGCGTCGAATACTCGACCGCGACCGTGACCTCGCCCGCCGGCAAGGCGCTTTCCTCGACGCGCTCGATCGCGGCGCGGACCTTGCCCTCGGCCTCGCGCAGCACCAGCGCCTTCACCTGGCCCATGGCGCGTCCCCGCTCAGCGCAGCCGCTCGAGCACGCTGGCGTAGTTCGCGACCGCCGCGCCGCCCATGTTGAAGATCGCGCCGAGCTTCGGCTCCTTGACCTGGATGCCGCCCGCCGTGCCGGTGAGCTGCATCGAGGCGAGCACATGCATCGAGACGCCGGTGGCGCCGACCGGATGGCCTTTCGCCTTGAGTCCGCCCGAGGGATTGATCGGCAGCTTGCCGTCCTTCTCGACCCAGCCTTCGACGATGGCGCGCTCGCCCTGCCCTTTGGGCGTGAGGCCGATCGCCTCGTAGATCAGCAGCTCGGCGATGGTGAAGCAGTCATGCACCTCGGCGAAGTCGAGATCGTCGAGACCGATCTTCGCCGATCCCAGCGCGCGCTTGAAGGCGAGCTCGGGCCCTTCGAACGCCACGATGTCGCGCCGGCTCATCGGCAGGAAGTCGTTGACCTGCTCGGCGGCGCGGAACACCACCGCCTTGCCGCAGGTGAGCGCCGTCTCGACGTCGGTCAGCACCACCGCCGCCGCGCCGTCGGAGACCAGCGAGCAGTCGGTGCGGCGCAGCGGGCCCGCGACCAGCGGGTTCTTGTCGGAGACGGTGCGGCAGAACTCGTAGCCGAGATCCTTCTGCAGCTGCGCCAGCTTGTTTTGCGCGCCGTTCTTGTGGTTCTTGGCGGCGATGCGGGCGAGCGCGTCCGACTTGTCGCCGTAGCGCTGGAAATACATCTGGGCGACGCGGCCGAAGACGCCGGCGAAGCCGCCTTCGGTGGCGCCCTCCTCCTTGATGTAGGAGGCCTTGATCAGGATCTCGCCGACCTGCGGCCCCGTCACCTCGGTCATCTTCTCGACGCCGACGACGAGGACGTTGCGCGCGCGCTTGGCGGCGATGGCGTTGAGCCCCTGATGGATCGCCGCCGAGCCGGTGGCGCAGGCATTCTCGACATGGGTCGCCGGCTTGAAGCGCAAGGCGGGATCGGCCTGCAGCACCAGCGAGGCCGGGAACTCCTGGCGCTGGAAGCCGGCATTCATCGTGCCGAGGAAGATCTGGTCGATGTCGCGCGGCTCCATGCCGGCATCGCGGATCGCCTCGACCGCGACCTTGACGATCAGCGATTCCAGATCCTCCTCGAGCTTGCCGAAGCGCGAATGGGCCCAGCCGACGATGCAGGCGGTCATGTGATCCTCCGATCCCGGTGCTCCGCCGCTAGATATAGCAAGCCCGCCGGCAAGCGTCACCCGACCGCAGGCGCCCTTGGCAAGCCGGCTTCCGGCCGACTAACGTGACGCCCGCCGCCCGCCTCCGCCGGGCGCGCCCAGGGCAAGGGAAAGACCGGCTCTTGAGCAGCGACACCGTCACTCTGCGCCGTCCCGACGACTGGCACGTCCATCTGCGCGACGGCGCGCTGCTGCAGGCGGTCCTGCCCTTCACCGCCCGCGCCTTCGCGCGCGCCATCATCATGCCGAACCTGGTGCCGCCGGTGACGAGCGTGGCGGCGGCGGAGGCCTATCGCGGCCGCATCCTGGCGGCGCTGCCGCCGGGGCTCGATTTCACGCCGCTGACGACCGCCTACCTCACCGACGACAGCGACCCCGCCGAGATCGAGCGCGGCTTCCGCGCCGGCATCTTCGCCGCGGTGAAGCTCTATCCCGCCCACGCCACCACCAACTCGGCGCAAGGCGTCACCGACATCGCCCGGACATATCGCGTGCTCGAGCGCATGGCGGCGCTCGGCATGCCGCTCCTCGTCCATGGCGAGGTGACCGATCCCGACATCGACGTCTTCGACCGCGAGGCGGTTTTCATCGAGCGCGTGCTCGCGCCGCTGATCCGCCGCCTGCCGCAGCTCAAGATCGTGCTCGAGCACATCACCACCAAGGAAGCGGCCGATTTCGTCGCCGCCGCCGGAGAGACGCTCGCCGCCACCGTCACCGCGCACCATCTCCTGATCAACCGCAACGCGCTCTTCGCCGGCGGGCTCAGGCCGCATATGTATTGCCTGCCGGTGGCCAAGCGCGAGACGCATCGCCTGGCGCTGCGCCGCGCCGCCACGTCGGGCAACGCCAAATTCTTCCTCGGCACCGACACCGCGCCGCATCCGATCGCCGACAAGGAGCGCGACTGCGGCTGCGCCGGCATCTTCGCCGCGCCGGCGGCGCTCGAGATCTATGCCCAGGTGTTCGCCGAGGAAAAGGCGCTCGACCGCTTCGAGGCTTTCGCGTCGCTGAACGGACCCCGCTTCTACGGCATGCCCGCCAACGAGCGGCGGATCACGCTGGCGCGCCGCCCGTGGCGCGTGCCGGCGACGGTGCCGACGGCGGCGGGGCCGCTGCGCCCGTTCCTCGCCGGCGAGGAGATCGCCTGGCGGCTGCTGCCCTGAAGCCGCCCTCGCCGATGCCCGCCAGCGCGCCTCGATACCTTCTCGTCCTGGCCGCGATCCTCGCGGCGAAGCTGACGCTGCTGGCAATCTTCGATCCGATCCCGGCGCCGGACAGCGCGGGCTATATCGCATACAGCGACGCCATGCTCGCGGGCGGCGCCTGGCTTCGCGACGCCGGCATCCACGCTGCAGCGATCCCGGTGCTCGCATTCCGCATGATGGGCTATCCCTTGCTGATCAGCGCGGCCCGCCTCCTCGCCGGCACCGGCTGGACCTGGCTCCTGGCGCTCGTCCAGATCGCCCTCGCGCTTCTCGTCCTGTTCCGGCTTTGCGCCTTGCGCACGCCGCTCGGCCTGTCGGCCGGCGCCCTGCTCTTCGCCCTGGTCGCGATCGCGACGAGCTCGTCGCTGGTCCTTGACGCCACGATGCTTTCCGACAGCCTGCATGCGTCGCTGGTCATCCTGGCGATCACCGCGCTGCTGCGGCCGGCGCTGTCGGGACGGCCGGTCGGCGCCTGGGCGGCGCTGGGCGCGGGGCTGCTGCTCGCCGCCGCCTTCCTGCTGCGCGAGGCGCTCGTCTATCTCTGGCTGCCGATGCTGCCGCTGCTGGCGCTCGCCGCCGGCGGGAAGCGACGCCTTGCGGTGGCCGCCTTGGCGCTGCTGCCGCTCGCCGCGACGATCGTCGCCTACAGCGCCTGGAACCGGCAGCGCGCCGGCACTGCTTTCGTCACCACCGGAGGCGAGACGACGCTGCTCCAGCCGGTGGTCCTGGCCTCGGCGCGCGATCCCGCGATCTTCGCCGGCACTTCGCCGCTCGACCAGGCGGCGCGCCAGACCATCAAGCATCATGATTTCGCCGACGTCCTCGACATCGACCAGCGTCTCTTCGGCACCTGGCACATGACCGCGCCGGAGATCTCGGCCGCCGCCTACCGCGAATATTTCGCCGCCTGGCGCGGGCATCCGGCGGCCATGGCGCGCACCGTTCTGGCCAATCTGCGCGCCAATCAGACATTTCTGTTCTTCCGTCCGATCGATGCCGTGCGCGAATACATCCTCTGGGCGACCGGACGGCCGAGCGAGCTTGGCCGCTGGAAGTCCGTCGCCGCCGACTGGCGCATGCTGCCCTTCTACCTGCTGAGCCAGCTGTTCCGAGTGGTGTCGGTGAGCCTCTTCGCCGCCTTCCTGCTGACGACGCCGTGGCGCGCCTGGCGCGACGGAAGAAGCTCGGCGGTGGCGCGGGCGGGCCTGGCGCTATGGCTGCTCTATCTCGGCTGGTTCGCGGTCTACGCCATGGTCCATATCGAGACCCGATACATGGCGCCGGTGCTGCCTTTCGCCATCCTGTTCGCCATCGCCAACCTGCTCTGGCTGCGGCGAGGGAAGGCGGAAGGCGGTGGCGCTTTCGGCGGCGATGCCGCATAGTTCGCGCCATGCGTGCCGCTCCCCTCGCCGCCGCCGAGCCCTGCGAATTGTCCGTCATCATTCCCGTGCACGACGAGGCCGAGAATGTCGGGCCGCTCTACGCGGAGCTCAGCGCGGTGATGCGCGCGCTGGCGCGGCCTTACGAGATCCTGTTCGTCGACGATGGCAGCCAGGATTCGACGCCGGCGCTGGTGACCGCTCTCGCCGCGAGCGACCGCCGGGTCAAGGTGGTGCAGCTGCTGCGCAATTACGGCCAGACCGCGGCCATGATGGCGGGCATCGACTACGCGACGGGGTCGATCCTGATCGCCATGGACGGCGACGGCCAGAACGATCCGGTCGACATACCGCGCCTCATCGCCGAGCTCGACAAGGGCTATGACGTGGTTTCGGGCTGGCGCCAGGATCGCAAGGACCATGCGGCGACCCGCAGATTCCCGAGCATGGTGGCGAACCGGCTCATCTCCGCCATCTCCGGCGTCAAGCTCCACGACTATGGCTGCTCGCTCAAGGCCTATCGCCGCGAGGTGATCAAGGGCGTCCGGCTTTACGGCGAGATGCACCGCTTCATCCCGATCTACACCACCTGGTTCGGCGGCCGCATCGCCGAGCTTCCGGTGAACCACCGCCCGCGGCTGCACGGCGCCTCGAAATACGGCCTCGCGCGCATCGCCAAGGTGCTGCTCGACATCGCCGTTGTGCGCTTCCTCGACCGCTATCTGACCAAGCCCATCTATGTCTTCGGCGGCTTCGGCTTGCTCAGCATCTTCGGCGGCACGGCCGCGGCGGCCTGGATGTTCTGGCTCAAATTCGTCGACCATCGCTCCTTCATCCTGACGCCGCTGCCGGTGGTCGTCACCATGCTCTACGTCACCGGCGTGCTCGCGGTGCTGATGGGGCTGCTCGCCGAGCTGATGGTGCGCACCTATTTCGAGTCCCAGGACAAGCGCGTCTACGCGGTCAAGACGCTCATCAACATCGAATAGGGATGTGCGGGCTGGCAGGATTCGCCGGAGCCGGCGAGCTGGCCGATCTCGCGGCGATGACGCGGGCGCTCGCCCATCGCGGTCCCGACGGCGAAGGACTCTACGCCGATCCTTCCCATCCCGTCTTCCTCGGCCATCGCCGGCTCTCGATCATCGACATCGAAGGCGGCGCGCAGCCGATGTGGAACGAGGACGGGACGATCGCCGTCGTCTTCAACGGCGAGATCTACAATCACCTCGAGCTGCGCGCCGAGCTCCAGGCGCGCGGCCACCGCTTCCGCAGCGATCACAGCGACACCGAGGTCCTGCTGCACGGCTATGAGGAGTGGGGCGAGGCGCTGCCGGAGAGGCTCAACGGCATGTTCGCGCTGGCGCTCTGGGATCGCCCGCGCCGCCGCCTCTTCCTGACGCGCGATCGCTTCGGCGAGAAGCCGCTCTACTGGGCGCGGGGAAAGGATCTCTTCCTCTTTGCCTCGGAACTGCAGGCGCTGGCGAAGCACCGCCAATTCGCCGCCCGCCCCGACCGGCGCGCCCTGATGAAGCTGCTGGCCTACGGCTTCATTCCGGCACCGACCGCCTTCTGGAGCGGCGCGCAGAAGCTGCCCGGCGGCGGCTGGCTGCGCTACCGGCTCGATACCGGCGAAGTCGAGACCGGGAGCTATTGGCGCTTCGCCATCGAGCCCGGCGGCGACATGCCGGAGCAACGCGCGGCCGACGAGCTCGGCGCGCTGCTGCAGCGCGCGGTCGAGCGCCGGCTGATGAGCGACGTCCCGCTCGGCATCTTCCTCAGCGGCGGCGTCGACTCCAGCGCCGTCGCCGCCGCCGCCGCGCGCGCCCGCGGCGCCGGCTCGATCGACAGCTTCGCCATCGGCTTCGTCGAGCCGAGCTATGACGAATCCGCAGCGGCGCGGCGCATGGCCCGCCATCTCGGCACGCGGCACCATGAGGAGATGCTCACCATGGACGCCGCCCGCGCGCTCATTCCGGCGGTGCTCGGCCGGCTCGACGAGCCGCTGGGCGATGCCTCCCTGCTGCCGACCTATCTCCTCTGCCGCTTCGCCCGGCGCCAGGTCACGGTGGCGCTGTCCGGCGACGGCGGCGACGAGCTCTTCGCCGGCTACGACACCTTCGCCGCGCTGCGCCTGGCCGCGCTCTACCGCGCCTCCGTGCCGGGGGCGCTCCATCGCGGCCTGCGGCGCCTCGTCGATCTGCTGCCGCTCTCGGCGCGCAACATGAGCCTCGACTTCAAGCTGCGGCGCGCGCTCGGCGGCGTCGGACATCCGCCGGAGCTGTGGCATCCGCTCTGGCTCGCGCCGCTCGGCCCCGAGGCGATGGCGGAGCTGTTCGAGGAGAGGATCGACGTCGAGGAGCTCTACAGCGAGGCGCTCGCCGTCTGGCGCGGCTCGGCCTCGCCGCACCTCGCCGACCGCGCCATGGAGTTCTACACGAGGCTCTACCTGCCCGACGACATCCTCGCCAAGGTCGACCGCGCCAGCATGATGAACGGGCTCGAGACGCGCGCCGCCTTCCTCGACAACGATCTCGTGGACTTCGTCCGCCGCCTGCCGCCGACGCTCAAGCTCAAAGGACGGATGCGAAAATACCTGCTCA
>JASHTP010000530.1 GCA_030040495.1 Alphaproteobacteria bacterium | reverse complement strand
AGCCGGCGACCCCCGGCGCCGCCGAGCTCGAGCGCAATCCGCGCGCGCGGTCGGCGCGGCTGCGCGCTGCCGAGCGCACCGCCGCCCCGGTCTGGGAGGAGGCGGCATGATCCGGCTCTCCACCCTGCTCTGGGCGCTGCTCGTCGCGCTCAGCGGCTACGCCATGTTCCAGATCAAGTACGAGGTCGTCCAGCTCGAGGACGAGCGCGCCCGGCTCGATCACCGCATCGATGCCGCGCGCGAGCAGATCCGCGTGCTCGACGCCGAATGGAGCTTTCTCAACCAGCCCGCCCGCCTCGACCAGCTCGCCAAGCACTTCCTCGATCTCCACCCGCTCGGCGCCGACCAGATCGGGCATCTCGCACAACTGCCGCGGCGATCCCCGTCGCCTCCCGCCGCGGCAGAGGCCGCGGCGCCGCCGTCAGCTCCCTCCCAGCCGACGGCGGCGCCACGGCTCGCCAACGCCCGCGCCGCGGTGATGCAATGAAGCCCGTCCAGCCGCCGCACGACGACAATCCCTGCCGCCCGCGGCACTACAAGCCCGCGCCGTGCGCGCCGGCGCCGGTCGAAGGCCCGGCCAAGCAGTCGTTGGAAACGAGCCATACCAGGCTCATCATCACCGGCGCGCTGTTCTGTCTCGCGTTCCTGGTGATCGCCGCGCGCCTTGTCGAGGTCGCCGGGTTCAAGGCGGACGAGACGCGCTTCGCCCGCGTGCGCAGCGACGAAACGCCCGCGATCACCCGCGCCGACATCGTCGACCGCAACGGCGTGCTGCTCGCCACCACGCTCGACGCGCCCTCGCTCTACGCCAACGCCAGGCTCATCCGCCATCCCGAGCGCGTGGCCGAGCAGCTCGCCGCCATCCTGCCCGACGTGAGCGAGAGCGAGATCGCCGCCAAGCTCGCCTCCGACAAGAGCTTCGTCTGGATCAAGCGGCTGCTGACGCCGAGCCAGGAGCTCGAGGTCAACCGCCTCGGCGTCCCCGGCCTGCAATTCCAGACCGAGGGCCGCCGCGTCTACCCCAAGGGCAACCTCACCTCCGAGGTGGTGGGCTACGACGATCTCGACGGCAAGGGCCTCGCCGGCATCGAGCGCGGCTTCGACGACATCCTGCGCGACCGGAGCGAACCGGTCGAGCTGTCGATCGATGTGCGGCTGCAATACATCCTGCGCGACGAGATCGCGCGCACGGTGGCCGATTTCAGCGCCACCGGCGGCATCGGCATCATCATGGACGTCAACACCGGCGAGGTGCTGGCGATGGTGTCGCTGCCCGATTTCGATCCGAATTCGCCGGGGAGCGCGACGCCGCAGCAATTGTTCAACCGGGCGACGCTCGGCATCTACGAGATGGGCTCCACCTTCAAGATCTTCAACACGGCGCTGGCGCTCGACACTCACACCGCGACGCTCGCCAGCAGCTACGACGCGATCGATCCCATCCGTATCGGCGGCTTCACCATCCATGACGACCATGCGCAACGCCGCTGGCTCACCGTGCCGGAGATCTTCCAGTACTCCTCGAACATCGGCTCGGCCAAGATGGCCGTCGCCGTCGGCACCGACCGGCAGAAGGCGTTCCTCACGCGCCTCGGCCTGCTGAAGGCGCCGAGCTTCGAGCTGCACGAGATCGGCGCACCGCTGGTGCCCTCGCCCTGGCGCGAGATCAACACCATGACCGTCGCCTTCGGCCAGGGCATCTCGGTGAGCCCGCTGCAGATGGCGACGGCGGTGAGCGCGGTGGTCAATGGCGGCGTCCTGCACCGCGCCACCTTGATCAAGCGCCCCGACGGCTACGCCCCCTCCGGCCAGCAGGTGGTGTCGCCGCGCACCTCGGAAGAGATGCGCGCCCTGCTCCGCCTCGTCGTCGCGCACGGCACCGGCGAGTTCGCCGAGGCGCCGGGCTATCTCGTCGGCGGCAAGACCGGCACGGCGGAGAAGGTCGCGGCCGGACGCTACGAGCCGAAGGGGCTGTTCTCCTCCTTTGTCGGCGTCTTCCCCGTCAACGAGCCGCGCTATCTCGTCATGGTCTGCATCGACGAGCCCAAGGGCAACAAGGAATCCCACGGCTTCGCCACCGGCGGCTGGACGGCGGCGCCCGCCGTCAAGCGCGTGGTCGAGCGCATGGCGCCGCTGATGGGAATCCAACCGGTCGACGAGGATTCGCCCGAAATCCGCCGTTCTTTGATGGTGGGGTCACCGAGCCCGCAGGGGCAGAAAATTGCGGCTAACTGAGCTCATGGACGGCACCCAAGCCTCTCTCACTTACCGACCGCCGGGCAACCCCGACATTCGCGGCCTCACCGCCGATTCCCGCGACGTCAAGCCCGGCTTCCTCTTCGCCGCGCTGCCCGGTAGCAAGCTCGACGGGCGGCGCTTCGTCGACGATGCGGTGGCGCGCGGCGCGGTGGCGGTACTGACCGACGACCCGGCGCCGCTCGCGGCGCTGACGCAGCACAGCCCGCCCGTCACCGTCATCTTCGACGCCAACCCGCGCCGGCGGCTCGCGCGCATGGCGGCGCGCTTCTACGCGCCGCAGCCGGAGACGGTGGTCGCCGTCACCGGCACCAACGGCAAGACCTCGGTCACGGTCTTCGCCCGTCAGATCTGGCGGCATCTCGGCCTCCGCGCGGCGAGCCTCGGCACGCTGGGCATCATCGGCCCCGACTTCGTCCATCCGGGCGCGCTGACCACGCCGGACGCGGTGTCGCTCCACCGCGAGCTCAACTTCCTGGCGCGCAGCGGCATCGACCATGTGGCGCTCGAGGCGTCGAGCCACGGCCTCGACCAGTACCGCCTCGACGGGCTCGAGCTCAGCGCCGCCGCCTTCACCAACCTGACGCGCGACCATCTCGACTATCACCGCGAGATGGAGGCCTATTTCGCCGCCAAGGCGCGGCTCTTCACCGAGCTGCTGCCGCCCGACGGCACCGCGGTGCTCAACGCCGACAGCGCCGAGGCGGCGCGGCTCGGCCAGCTCTGCCGCGAGCGCGGCCAGACCGTGCTCACCTATGGCGGCGCGGTCGGCGCCGATCTCC
The DNA here is from genome assembly GCA_030040495.1 of Alphaproteobacteria bacterium. Lineage (GTDB taxonomy): Bacteria > Pseudomonadota > Alphaproteobacteria > ATCC43930 > CGMCC-115725 > DAHUYF01. The sequence goes on along the minus strand of JASHTP010000530.1, from coordinate 5,817 downwards.
GCCTCGCCGCCATGCGCCCGCTCGATGCCGGGCAGGAGCTCGAGCTCGAGATCCTGGGCGAGCGTCGCGCGCTGGTGCTGCCGCTGGTCGGCGCCTTCCAGGCGATGAATGCGCTCGCCGCACTCGGGCTCGCCATCGCCACCGGCGCGCCGGTCGAGCGCGCCCTCGACGCGCTCGCCTCGTTCGAAGGCGTGCCGGGACGGCTGCAGCAGGTGGCGACGCATCCTTCGGGCGCCCCGGTGATCGTCGATTACGCCCACACGCCCGACGCGCTCGACACCGTGCTCGGCGCCTTGCGCGCGCATTGTCGCGGTCGGCTCGTCCTGGTGTTCGGCTGCGGCGGCGACCGAGATCCCGGCAAGCGGCCGCAGATGGGCGAGATCGCCGAGCGCCGCGCCGATCTCGTCATCGTCACCGACGACAATCCGCGCGGCGAGGAGCCGGCGGCGATCCGCCGCGCCATCCTCGCCCGCTGCCCCAAGGCCGAGGAGATCGGCGACCGCGCCCGCGCCATCCGGCGCGGCCTGGCGCTGCTCCGGCCCGGCGACCTGCTGCTGATCGCCGGCAAGGGACACGAGCGCGGCCAGATCATCGCCGGCGTAACCCATCCCTTCGAAGATGCCGCCGTCGCCCGGGAGGCCGTTGCCGAACTCGGGGGACCCGCCTCATGAACCCGCTATGGACCGCCGCCGAGGCCGCCGCCGCGACCGGCGGCCGCGCCACGCGCGACTGGACGGCAAGCGGCGTTTCGATCGACAGCCGCAGCCTGCTGCCGGGCGATCTCTTCATCGCGCTCGCCGGGCCGAAATTCGACGGCCATGATTTCGTCGCCGACACGCTCGCGAAGGGCGCCGCGGCGGCGCTCGTGCACCGCCTGCCGGCGGGGGTCGCCGAAAGCGCGGCGCTGCTGCTCGTCGCCGACACCATGGCGGCACTCGAGGAACTCGGCCGCGCCTCGCGCCGGCGCTGCGCCGCGCAGGTCATCGGCGTCACCGGCAGCGTCGGCAAGACCGGCACCAAGGAAGCGCTGAAGCGCGCGCTCGAGCGCCAGGGCCCGAGCTTCGCCTCGGCCGGCAGCCTCAACAACCAGTGGGGCGTGCCGCTGTCGCTGGCGCGCATGCCGCGCGAGACCGCCTGGGGCATCTTCGAGATGGGCATGAACCATCCCGGCGAGATCGACGCGCTGTCGCGCCTAGTGCGGCCGGACGTGGCGGTGATCACCACGGTCGAGCCGGCGCATCTCGGATTCTTCCCGTCGGTCGAGGCGATCGCCGACGCCAAGGCCGAGATCTTCGCCGGCATGGAGGCGCGCGGCGCCGCCGTGCTCAACCGCGACAACGCGCATTTCGTCCGCCTCGCCGCCGCGGCGCGCGCGCACGGCATCACCCGCATCCTGGGTTTCGGCAGCCATCCCGACGCGTCGGTGCGGCTCATCGACAGCCATCTCTACGCCACCGCGAGCGCGGTGACCGCCTCGGTGATGGGCGAGATCGTCGATTACTGCATCGCCATCCCGGGCCAGCACTGGGTGATGAACAGCCTCGCCGTGCTCGGCGCGGTCAAGGCGGCGGGCGGCGATGTCGGCGCGGCGGCGGCGGCGATGTCCTCGCTCCACCCGCTCGACGGCCGCGGCCGCCGCCACCGCATCGCCGCCGGCGAAGGCAGCGCCGAGCTCATCGACGAGAGCTACAACGCCAGCCCCGCCTCGATGCGAGCCGCGCTCGCCGTGCTCGGCGCCATGACCCCCGGCCGGAGCGGCCGGCGCATCGCCGTGCTCGGCGACATGCTCGAGCTCGGCGACGAGGCCGAGCGGCTCCATGCCGCGCTGGCGCAGCCGATCCTCGAGGCCGGCATCGCCCTCGTCTTCACCGTCGGCCCCAACATGCGCGCGCTCTACGAGGCGCTGCCCAAGCGGCTGCGCGGCGGGCATGCCGCGAGCTCGGCCGAGATGGCGGAGATCGTGGCGCGGCGCGTGCGGCCGGGCGACATCGTCACCGTCAAGGGCTCCTTCGGCAGCCGCATGGCCGAAGTGGTGCGGCGCCTCCTGGCCGCCCAGCCCGCCCCCGCGGCGGCGAGGACCTAGCCGCCGATGCTGTTTCAACTGCTCTTCCCGCTGGCGGACCAGTTCAGCCCGTTCAATCTCTTCCGCTATCTGACCTTCCGCTCCGGCGGCGCCATGGTGACGGCGCTGTTCATCAGCTTCGTCATGGGGCCCCGCGTCATCGCCTGGCTCAAATCGAAGCAGCGGGAAGGCCAGCCGATCCGCCTCGACGGCCCGGAGAGCCATCTCCTGCGCAAGAAGGGCACGCCCACCATGGGCGGCTTCCTCATCCTGCTCGGGCTCGTCGTCTCGACCCTGCTGTGGGCCGACCTCGGCAACGGCTATGTCTGGGTGACGCTGTTTGTCACCGTGGGATTCGGCGCCATCGGCTTCTTCGACGATTACAAGAAGCTCACCCGGCGCTCGTCGCGCGGCCTCTCCAGCCGCGGCAAGCTTGCGGCCGAGATCGTCATCAGCGGCGCCGCCGCGGTCGCCGTCGTCCTGCTGACGCACGATGCCGCCATCAGGACCGCGCTCACCGTGCCGTTCTTCAAGAACGTGCTGATCGAGCTCGGCTGGAGCTTCTTCGTGCCGCTGGCGATTCTGGTCATCACCGGCGCCTCCAACGCGGTGAACCTCACCGACGGGCTCGACGGGCTCGCCATCGTGCCGTCGATGATCGCCGCCAGCTGCTTCGCGCTCATCGCCTATCTCTCGGGCAACCTGATCTTCGCCAACTACCTGCAGATCCATCACGTCGCCGGCGCCGGCGAGCTTGCCGTGTTCTGCGCCGCGCTGGTCGGCTCGGGGCTGGGCTTCCTCTGGTACAACGCGCCGCCGGCCATGGTGTTCATGGGCGACACCGGATCGCTGTCGATCGGCGGCGCCCTCGGCGTCATCAGCGTCATCACCAAGCACGAGCTGGTGCTCGCCATCATCGGCGGGCTCTTCGTGCTCGAGACCGTCTCGGTCATCGTCCAGGTGGCGAGCTTCAAGCTCACCGGCAAGCGCGTCTTCCGCATGGCGCCGCTCCACCACCATTTCGAGAAGAAGGGCTGGCAGGAGCCGACCATCGTCATCCGCTTCTGGATCATCGCCTCGGTGCTGGCCATCGCTGGCCTGTCGACCTTGAAACTGCGGTAGGGGGAATGATCGAGGTGACGGCGTTTCGCGACGAGCAGGTAGCGGTGCTGGGGCTGGCGCGCTCCGGCCTCGCCGCCGCCGCGTCACTGCAGAAGGGCGGCGCGCGCGTCCTCGGCTGGGACGATGCGGCGGGCAAGCGCGCCGCCGCCGCCGCCGCCGGCGTGCCGATCGTCGACCTCGCCGGGCGCGATTTCGGCGCCATCAAGGCGCTGATCCTGTCGCCCGGCATCCCGCATCGCTTCCCCAAGCCCCATCCCCTCGCCGCCCGCGCCCGCGCCGCGGGGTCCGAGATCATCGGCGACATCGAGCTGCTGGCGCGCTCCTGCCGCGACGCGCGCTATGTCGGCATCACCGGCACCAACGGCAAATCGACCACCACCGCGCTGCTCGGCCACGTGCTGCGCCAGGCCGGGCGGCGCGTCGCGGTGGGCGGCAATCTCGGCACCCCGGCGCTGGCGCTCGAGCCGCTCGGCGCCGACGGCATCTATGTGCTGGAGCTCAGCTCCTATCAGCTCGAACTGACCGAGAGCCTCGCGCTCGAGGTGGCGGTGCTGCTCAACATCACCCCCGACCATCTCGACCGGCATGGCGGCATGGCGGGCTACATCGCGGCCAAGCGGCGCATCTTCGGCAGCCGGCACCAGGCGCGCGCCGCGGTCATCGGCATCGACGACGCGCCCAGCCGCGAGCTTGCCGCGGCGCTGGCGGCCGAAGGCGGCTCGCGCGTGATCCCGATCTCGGCCGAGGCGCGCGCGCTGGGCGGCGTCTATGTCGATGCCGGCGCGCTCATCGACGACATGGAGGGTGGCGCGACGCGGGTGCTCGATCTTGCCGGACTGCCGCGGCTCCCCGGCCGCCACAACTGGCAGAACGCCGCCGCCGCCTATGCCGCTTCGCGTCGCTTCGGCCTCGCCCCCGGCGAGATCGCCGCCTCGCTCCGCTCCTTCCCCGGGCTCGCCCATCGCCAGGAGCTCGTCGCCACCATCGACGGCGTGCGCTACGTCAACGATTCCAAGGCGACCAACGCCGACGCCGCGGGCAAGGCGCTCGCCTGCTACGACGACGTCTACTGGATCGCCGGCGGGATCGCCAAGGAAGGCGGGATCGCCGGGCTCGCGTCGTTCTTCCCGCGCATCCGCCACGCCTTCCTCATCGGCAGCGCCGCCGAGGCCTTCGCCGCGACCCTTGCCGGGCGCGTCCCCGTCACAAGCTGCGGCGATCTTGCCAGCGCGGTGGCGGCAGCGCGCGAAGCGGCGCTCGCAGCGGGCGCTCCCGGCGCGGTGGTGCTGCTCTCGCCGGCCTGCGCCTCCTTCGACCAGTTCGCAGATTTCGAGGAGCGCGGCGACAGTTTCCGCCGCCTCGTCGCTTCGCTGCCGGGAGCGCGCCGATGAGCTTCGCCCGCACCGACCGCAGCCTGGTGGCGCAATGGTGGTGGACGGTCGACCGCTGGACCCTGCTGGCGCTCGCCGTCATCATCGGCTTCGGCTCGCTGCTGGTGATGGCGGCGAGCCCGGCGGTGGCCGATCGCATCCATGCCGGCGGCATCGCCCATCCCGACGACCTCTTCTTCGTCAAGCGCTACTTCGCCGTGCTGCCGGTGTCGCTGGCGGCGATGTTCGCGATCTCGCTGCAGAGCCCGCGCACGATCCGGCGCATCGCGCTGGCGGGCTTCGTCATCTCCCTGATCCTGCTCGCCTACACCCTGGTCGGCGGCGTCGAGATCAAGGGCGCGCGGCGCTGGATCAGCCTGCCGGGCCTGTCGCTCCAGCCCTCGGAATTCGTCAAGCCGACCTTCGCCGTGGTCTCCGCCTGGCTCTTCTCGCAATACCGGCTGCGCGAGAACTTCCCCGGCCACTGGATCGCCATCGCGCTCTACCTGATCGTGGTCGGCCTGCTCATCAAGCAGCCCGATCTCGGCCAGACCGCGCTCGTCTCCGCCGTCTGGTTCACCCAGTTCTTCCTCGCGGGGCTGCGGCTCTACTGGATGGCGGCGGGCATGGCATCGGGCGCCGTCGGCCTCATCGGCGCCTACGTAACCCTGCCGCACGTGGCGAGCCGCGTCGACCGCTTCCTCGACCCCGCCAGCGGCGACAGCTACCAGGTCGACCGCTCGATGGACGCCTTCATGAATGGCGGGCTCTGGGGCCGCGGGCCGGGCGAAGGCACGGTCAAGGAATCGCTGCCGGACGCGCACGCCGATTTCGTCTTCGCCGTCGCCGGCGAGGAGCTCGGCCTCTTTGTCTGCCTGGTGATCGTCGCGCTCTTCGCCTTCATCGTGCTGCGCGGCTTCTCGCGCCTGCTGCAGGAGACAAACCTCTTCGTCGTCCTCGCCGCCACCGGCCTCTTCGTCCAGTTCGGGCTGCAGGCGATCATCAACATGGCGTCGACCCTGCATCTGATGCCGACCAAGGGCATGACCCTGCCCTTCATCTCCTATGGCGGCTCGTCGATGCTGTCGCTCGGCCTCGCCATGGGGATGGCGCTGGCGCTGACGCGGCGCCGCTTCGGCGGGGTCGAAGCATGAGCGCGCCCATCGTCCTCGCCGCCGGCGGCACCGGCGGCCACATGTTCCCGGCCGAGGCGCTGGCGCGCGAGCTGACCGGCCGCGGATTTGCCGTGGCGCTGATCACCGA
>JASHTP010000529.1 GCA_030040495.1 Alphaproteobacteria bacterium | reverse complement strand
AGCTTGCCGTCGACCAGCACGATGCCCTTGCCGGCGCGCTCCGCCTCGCGATGCGCGGCGATGACGCGGCGCGACCATTCCACCTCCTCGGCCGAGGGCGCGAAGGCGGCGTTGGCGGCGTCGATCTGCTTGGGATGGATCAGCGTCTTGCCGTCGAAGCCCAGCTCGCGGCCCTGGCGGCAATGGGCGGCGAAGCCCTCCTCGTCGGCGAGGTCGAGATGGACGCCGTCGAGGATGGCGAGGCCGTAGGCGCGCGCGGCGAGCAGGCACAGGCCGAGCGCGGTCAGCATCGGCAGGCGGTCGCGCGTGTGGCGCGCATGGAGATCCTTGGCGAGGTCGGAGGTGCCCATGACGAGGCAGGCGACGCGCGGGCTCGCCGCGGCGATCGCCTCGGCATGGAGCATGCCGAGCGGCGTCTCCATCATGCACCAGATCGCGAGATCGGCCGGCGCGCCCGCCTGCGCGAGCACCGCTTCCGCCTGGCGCACCCCGTCGGCGCTCTCGACCTTGGGCAGCAGCACCGCGTCGAGCTTCATCGCGGCGGCGGCGGCGAGATCGTCGAAACCCCATGGCGTGGCGAGGCCGTTGACGCGCACCGCCAGCTCGCGCCTGCCATAGCCGCCGGCGGCAAGCGCGGTGGCGACGTTGGCACGCGCCCCGTCCTTGGCGTCGGGCGCCACCGCATCCTCGAGATCGAGGATGAGCGCGTCGGCCGCCAGCGTGCGCGCCTTCTCGAGCGCGCGGGTGTTGGCGCCGGGCATGTAGAGGACGCTGCGGCGCGGGCGCGGCGTGACGGCCATGATTTCGGTCTCCTGTCGAGCTGACCGAGCCACTATAGCCAGAGCCGCGGCGCGTCGTCATGATGGCATGAAAGCGACGGGAGGAGCCCGACGATGGAAGCGCTGCGCACGCCAGAGGACCGCTTCGCGACGCTGCCCGGCTATGGCTTCGCGCCGCACTATGTCGACGACCTCAGGGGCTATGAGGGGCTCCGCCTCCACTATCTCGACGAAGGGCCGCGCGCGGCGCGCCGCGTCTTCCTCTGCCTCCACGGCCAGCCGACCTGGAGCTATCTCTACCGCAAGCTCATTCCGTTCGTCAGCGAAGCCGGCCATCGCGCCGTGGCGCCCGACTTCTACGGCTTCGGCCGCTCGGACAAGCCGGTCGAGGATGCGGTCTACAGCTACGACTTCCACCGCGCCGCGATGATGGCGCTGATCGAGCGGCTCGATCTCCGCGACATCACCCTCGTCTGCCAGGATTGGGGCGGGCTCATCGGCCTCACCCTGCCGATGGACATGGCGGAGCGCTTCACCGGGCTCTTGGTGATGAACACCGCGCTCGGCACCGGCGACCGGCCGCTCACCCAGGGCTTCATCGCCTGGCGCGCCTGGTGCGCGGCCAATCCCGACATGGCGGTGGCGAAGCTGATGGCGCGCGCCTGCCCGCTGCTGTCGCCGGAAGAGGCCGCCGCCTACGAGGCGCCCTATCCCGACATCCGCTTCAAGGCCGGCGTGCGCCGCTTCCCGCAGCTCGTGCCCGACAATCCGGAGGCCGGCGGCGCGGCGCTGTCGCGGCGCGCGCGCGACTGGTGGCGCACGCAATGGTCGGGCCGGACCGCAATGGTCGTCGGCATGACCGATCCCGTGCTCGGGCCGCCGGTGATGCGCGTCCTCGCCGAGACCATCCGCAACTGCCCGCCGCCGATCGAGATCGCCGAGGCCGGGCACTTCGTCCAGGAATGGGCGCCGCTGTTCATGAAGCGGGCGCTCGCGACGCTCGGCTGATCCCGCGCGTGGCGATCCTCTCGATCCAGTCCGCCGTCGCCTACGGCCATGTCGGCAATTCCGTCGCCGTCTTTCCGTTGCAGCGCCTGGGCTTCGAGGTCTGGCCGGTCGACACCGTGCAGTTCTCGAACCACACCGGCTACGGCGCCTGGCGCGGCCGCGCCTGGGACGCCGCCGCCGTCGCCGAGGTGATCGCCGGCATCGGCGAGCGCGGGCAGCTCGCCCATTGCGAGGCGGTGCTGTCGGGCTATCTCGGCGAGGTGGCGCTGGGCGAGGCGGTGCTCGACGCGGTGGCGCAGGCGAAGCGGGCGAACCCGGCGGCGCTCTGGTGCTGCGACCCCGTCATCGGCGACGATCACAGCGGTGTCTTCGTGCGGCCGGGGATCGCCGCGTTCTTCCGCGACCGCGCGCTCGCCGCCGCCGACATCGTCACGCCCAACCGCTTCGAGCTGGCGCTGCTCGCCGAGCGCGAGGTCGCCACCGTCGCGGACGCGCTCGCCGCCGCCGCCGCGCTGCGGGCGCGCGGGCCGCGCCTGGTGCTGGCGACGAGCCTGCCCGGCGAAGCCGACGAGATCGCCATGCTGGCAGCGAGCGAGGACGGCGCCTTCCTGGTGGCGACGAAGCGGCTGCCCATCCTCGCCAACGGCGCCGGCGACCTCACCGCGGCGCTGTTCCTGGGCTATCTGCTGCGCACCGGCGAGGCGGCGGCGGCGCTCGCGGCGACGGCGGCTTCGGTCTATGCGGTGATCGAAGCGACGTGGCGCGCGGGCGACAGCGAGCTGCAAATCGTCGCGGCACAGGACGCGATGATCGCGCCGCCGCGGCAATTCCAGGTCCGGCAAGTCGGCTGATTGGACGCGGCGCCTGCCAAATCAAAGATTCACCACGGAGGCACCGAGATCACGGAGTGGAACGGAATGGCGCGCACGCGCGCCAAGATCCTCTTCTCCGTGTCCTCCGTGCCGCCGTGCTCGATCTTTGCGTCGGCGCTACTGCGCCGCGGTCTTCGCCGCGGAAAGATGGTCGCGCACCAGGATCTCGGCGATCTGCACCGCGTTGAGCGCCGCGCCCTTGCGCAGATTGTCGGCGACGACCCAGAGGTTGAGGCCGTGCGGCACGGTCGGGTCCTTGCGGATGCGGCTGACGAAGACCGGGTCCTCGCCCGCCGATTCCTGCGGCGTCACATAGCCTTCGTCGACGCGGTGGTCGACGACGCTGACCCCCGGCGCCGCGCGCAGCGCCGCGCGCGCCTCGGCCTCGCCGATCGGCCTCTCGAACTCGACATTGACCGCCTCGGCATGGCCGATGAACACCGGCACGCGCACGCAGGTGGCGGTGACGGCGATCGAGGGATCGAGGATCTTGCGCGTCTCGACCGCCATCTTCCATTCCTCCTTGGTCGAGCCGTCCTCCATGAAGACGTCGATGTGGGGAATGACGTTGAAGGCGATCTGCTTGGTGAAATGC
>JASHTP010000528.1 GCA_030040495.1 Alphaproteobacteria bacterium | reverse complement strand
AGGCGCGCTACGTGCTGAGCGACGTCGAGACCACGGCGACGCGCGACGGCGGCGGCTGGGTGATCGACGGCGAGAAGGGCGTGGTGCTGAACGGCGACAGCGCCGGCACCTTCATCGTCTCCGCGCGCATCGGCGGCGCGAGCCGCGAGCGCAAGGGGCTCGCCCTCTTCCTAGTCGACGCCAAGGCCAAGGGCGTGGGCGTGCGCGGCTATCCGACGGTGGACGGGCTGCGCGCCGCCGAGCTGACGCTCGACCATGTCCGCGTGCCGGCCGAGGCCGCGCTCGGCGCGCCGGGCGAGGCCTACCCCGTCATCGAGCGCGTCGTCGACCGCGCCGTCGCCGCGCTTGCGGCCGAGGCGGTAGGCATTATGGAGACGCTCAACGCCGCCACGCTCGACTATCTGAAGACGCGCAAGCAGTTCGGCGTGCCGATCGGCTCGTTCCAGGCGCTGCAGCACCGCATGGCCGACATGGTGATCGAGCACGAGCAGTCGAAGTCGATGGCGGTGCTCGCCGCGCTCTCCGCCGATCTCGAGGACGCGGCCGAGCGGCGCCGCGTCATCTCCGCCGCCAAGGTGCAGATCGGCAAGTCCGGCCGCTTCGTCGGCCAGCAATCGATCCAGCTCCATGGCGGCATCGGCATGACCGACGAATACGTCGCCGGCCACTACTTCAAGCGCCTGAGCATGATCGACCAGACCTTCGGCGACGCCGACCATCATCTCGACCGCTTCGCGGAGGTGAGCCTGCCTGCCGGGTGAGGCTCAACGGTAGCTCACCACTTCGTACTCGATGCCGTCGGCATCGAGGAAATAGAAGCGGCGGCCCGGCTCGTAATCGCCGTGCGAGAAGGGCCGGAGGCCGGAGGCGACGACCTTCGCCTCGGTCGCGTCGAGATCGTCGACTTCGACGCCGATATGGTTGAGCGGCCGGCCTTTCGCGAAATCCTCCGCGGTATAGGCGACGTCGTGCCCGGTATAGAGCGCGAGGTAGTGCTGCGCGGATCCGACATGGATGGTGTATCCGCCGTCCCGCGCCGCTCCGCGCCACCGCACGCGCCAGTCGAACAGCGCCTCCATCAGCTTCGCAGTGCGCTCGGGATCGCTGACTGTGACGTTCACATGCTCGATGCGCGGCTTCGCCATGGCCGTTGCTCCTCTCTCGGGCGCGGATTCGCGCGGGATTGCCGAAGCTACAACCTCAAGCTAACTTGAGGTTAAGATTTTAGCGCAGGGAGCGCCCGATGCCGTCATCGCTGCTGTCGATCGGCGAGCTTTCCCGGCGGACGGGCATATCCATCTCGGCCATCCGCTTCTACGAGGCGTGCGGCTTGGTCCGGGCGCTCCGCACCGGCGGCAATCAGCGGCGCTTCCTTCGCTCGGACATCAGGCGGCTGTCCTTCGCCCAGATCGCGCAGCAGCTCGGGCTGACGCTCGCGGAGATCGAGACCGAGCTGGCGACCTTGCCGCAAGGCCGCACTCCAACCCGCGCGGATTGGCAGGCGATCAGCGCGCGCATCCGCGGCGCGCTTCAGGCCAGAATCGAAATGCTCGAGAAGACCCGCGACCTGCTCGATGGCTGTATCGGCTGCGGCTGCCTGTCGCTCGACCGATGCGCCCTCTACAACCCGGGCGACCGCGCAGCCCGCGCCGGCACTGGGCCACGTTTCCTGTTGGGGGACCGCGCGCAGGATTTCGGCGCCATCGGCAAGGCCGGGAATCGGCAATCGCCGGCTCGAAACCGCCGAAGCGCACGCCGTGCTTGACCGGTGCATGGGCGCGGGCGTCGCCGGACGGGATCAGCGCCCGGAAAGCCGATGGGCGGAATAGTGATCGGCGACGCTGCCGACGCTGACCGCGACCAGAGCGACGCCGACCAGTGAGAGGATGCCGGCGGCGAGCCGGAACCGCGGCAGCCGGTGCGTCGGCGGCCAGGTCAGGAGCAAAAAGCCGGCGATCGCTGCGCCGGTCACCGCGCCGCCGATATGCGCGCCGTAATCGATGCGATCCCCGCCCGCCCCGGTCGCGAGCGGCAGCAGCGAGGGGACCAGCACGCTGAGCGAACGCGATTGGATTCTCTTCCTTGCCTGCGTGCCCTCCGGCAGATGGGAGCTGCTGGTGAAGCCGGCGGCGAACAGCGCCATGATCGCGCCCGAGGCGCCGACGGAGACGACCGAGGGCGCGTCGAGCGCCAGCGACAGCAAGGAGCCGCCGAGCGCGCCCACCAGGAAGACGGCGAGGTACCAGGCGCGGCCGATCAGCCGCTCGAGGAACAGCCCGACCAGCAGCAAGGCGATGCCGTTGCACAGGATGTGCCCGATATCGGCGTGGAGCAGCGGCGCGGTGAAGAGGCGGTACCATTCGCCGGCCTCGGCGACGAGCGTGCGATTGAGCGCGCCGAGCGCCATCAGCGTCTCGATGCTCGGACTCATCCCCTCGTCGCCGGGCGTGATGGCAAGCAGCTGCTCGGCCGCGAAAACCGCGATCAGCAGAGCGATGAGGGCGAGGGTCAGCCACGGGATGTGGGCGCCGGGGATGCCGAGCCCGCTCTCGTCTTCCGGGCGCAGCGCGGGCGGCGGCAGATTGCCGAGCGTCTCCGCCTGCCACGCGCTGAGGCGGGCGGCGTCGGAGTCGGGCGGCGGAGGGGTTCGTGGCATGGATCGAAGGTGCCGTCTCAGCAAAGCTCCGGCGGTCGGCTTGGCGAAAGGCAGGCGAAGCCGGGCCGCGCGGCAGCATGCAATGCCGCCCGGCTCCCAGGCAAGGGCGCGCGGGTGACGCGGGCGCCGTCGCACCCGGTCGCGGGATCGCCGACCGCGTGCTATGACCCCGCGCCATGCTCACCGTCTCCGACCTCACCTACCGCATCGCCGGACGCACTTTGCTCGAGAACGCGTCGGCGCAGATCAATGCCGGGTGGAAGGTCGCGCTGGTCGGGCGCAACGGCGCCGGGAAATCGACGCTTCTCGACCTGATCCGCGGCGTGCTGCAGCCCGACGGCGGCGACATCCGGCTGCAGAAGGGCGTGCGCATCGGCTTTCTCGCCCAGGAAGCGCCCGGCGGCGCGGCGACGCCGCTCGACCTCGTGGTGGCCGCAGCGGAAGAGCGCGCGCAGCTCCTCGCCGAAGCGGCGGCGACCGAGGATGGCGCGCGGGCCGCGGAGATCCATGACCGGCTGCTGGCGATCGACGCCCATGCGGCGCCGGCGCGCGCCGCCGGCATCCTCGCCGGGCTCGGCTTCGATGACCGCGACCAGCACCGCGCCATGGCGTCCTTCTCCGGCGGCTGGCGCATGCGAGTTGCCCTGGCGGCGGTGCTCTTCGCCGAGCCAGACCTGCTGCTGCTCGATGAGCCGACCAACCATCTCGATCTCGAGGCGGCCCTCTGGCTCGGCGAGTTCCTGCGCCGCTACCGCCGCACCTTGATCCTGGTGAGCCATGATCGGCAATTCATCGACGACGTCGCCGATCATGTGCTGCATCTCGGCGAGCGCCGGCTTTCGCTCTACAGCGGCGGCTACGAGACCTTCCTCAGGACGCGGCGCGAGGCGCTGGCGCGCCAGCAGGCGCTCGCCGCCAGGCAGGAGGTCGAGCGCAAGCATCTCCAGGCCTTCGTCGACCGCTTCCGCGCCAAGGCGAGCAAGGCGAGCCAGGCGCAGAGCCGCCTCAAGATGCTGGCGCGGCTCGAGCCGGTGGCGCTCGCCGAGGCCGAGCCGCCGGTCCGCTTCGAGTTCCCGGAGCCGGCGAAGCTCGCGCCCCCGCTTCTCACCTTCGACAACGTCGCTGTCGGCTACGAGCCCGGCAAGCCGGTGCTGCGGCGCCTCGATCTCCGGCTCGATCCCGACGACCGCATCGCGCTGCTCGGCGCCAACGGCAACGGCAAATCGACGCTGGCGCGGCTCATGGCCGGGCGGCTCGCGCCGATGTCAGGCGAGCAGCGCCGCGCGCCGCGGCTCGCCTGCGGCTATTTCGCGCAGCATCAGATCGAGGAGCTCGATCCCGAGGCGAGCGCCTTCGACCATCTCGCCCGGCTCATGCCCAAGGCGCCGGCCGAGCGGGTGCGCGCGCGGCTGGCGCGCTTCGGCTTCGGCGAGGATCAGGTCTTCGTGCGGGCGCGCGAGCTTTCCGGCGGCGAGAAGGCGCGGCTCAACTTCGCCCTCATCAGCCACGCGGCGCCGCCCTTGCTCATCCTCGACGAGCCCACCAACCATCTCGACATCGAGGCGCGCGAGGCGCTGGTCGAAGCGCTCGGCGATTTTCCCGGCGCGGTGGTGATCATCAGCCATGACTGGCATCTGCTCTCGCTCACCGCCGACCGTCTCTGGCTCGTCGCCGACGGCACGGCGAAACCCTGGGAGGGCGACCTCGACGATTATCGCCGCTATCTGCTGGAGACGCCGCGCGCCGCGCCCGAAGAGCAAGAGCGCGCGGCGGAACCGGCAAAGCGCGACGCGCGACGCGCCGCCGCCGAGCGGCGCCAGGCATTGGCGCCGTTGAAGCGCGCGCTGCGCGAGGCGGAGCAGCGTCTCGCCACCGTCGCCGCGCGCAAGGCGACGCTCGACCGCGAGCTCGCCGATCCCGCGACCTATGCCGCCGAGTCGCGCCCCGTCGCCGATCTGCTGCGCGCGCAGGCGGAAGCGGCGCAATCGCTCGCCGCCGCGGAAGCGGATTGGCTCGCCGCCGCCGAAGCGGTCGAGCGTGCCGAGGAGTGAGCCCGCGCGACTCGTCGGGACGATTCGCCGGTACGCCGAATTTGCCATCGGCTTGCCACAACTTCGCCATACTGCGCGCCGTCGCTGAGGATAAATCCGGCGCGGCGTTGACGTTGAAGGACTTAGCGGCGCCGCGCGCTGTGGATGGATCGCCGCCGTAACGGCCGCGCGCGCCAACGTGTAATTTTTTTCACGCGTCGGACCGCGCCGCTTAAACATCGCTTAACCCGCGGGCGCACACTCTCTCGCTCGCCGGCACGAGCGCGCATCGGGCGCGCCGACCCGGCAAACGGGTCTCCATCGATGACGAGTTTGACGCGCCAAGTGATCGGCCGACTCATCGAGGAGGCGTCCTGGACCGAGCGCGCCAAGTCGCTCGAGCGTCTCGCCGCGCGCTACGCCGAAGGCGGGCTCGAGGCGGAGGAATGGCGCGCCGCCAACGACGTCTTCCGCGTCGTGCTCTACGACGCCGAGCCGCTGGTGCGCCTCGTCCTCGCCGAGACAGTGAAGTTCGCGCCCGGCCTGCCGCGCGACATCCTGCTCGCGCTGGCGCGTGACACGGCGACGGTGGCGACGCCGATCCTCGAGCATTCGCGGCTGCTCGGCGAGGAGGACCTGCTGCCGATCGTCGAGCGCCACTCGCCCGCCCATCGCCTCGCCGTCGCCGGGCGCCGCGCGCTCTCGACGCGACTCGCCGCGGCGCTGTGCCGCCACGGCGAGCCCGCCGTCATCCTCCGCCTCCTCGCCAACGAGGGGGCGGCGATCGCGGAGGCGACGCTGCATGGGCTGATCGACCGCTTCGCCGACCAGCCGGCGGTGGTCGGCGCGATCGCGCGACG
>JASHTP010000527.1 GCA_030040495.1 Alphaproteobacteria bacterium | reverse complement strand
CGCGGCGAGCGCCGCCGAGCGCGCGACCTTCTCCGCCGGATCCGCCGTCGACAGCACGCCGCAGGCGGCGGCGCGCAGGCAAGGCGCGGCGGCGCTCAGAGCGCCTTCACGGCGGCGAGCACCGCCTCGACATGGCCCGGCACCTTCACCTTGCGCCAGACGCCGCGCACCACGCCTTTCCCGTCGACGAGGAAGGTCGCGCGCTCGATGCCCATGTATTTGCGGCCGTACATGCTTTTCTCGACCCAGACCCCGTAGCGCTCGCAGACCTCGCCCTTCTCGTCGGATGCCAGGATGAAGGGCAGCTCGTGCTTCTTCTTGAACTTGTCGTGCGAGGCGACGCTGTCGCGCGAGACGCCGATCACGGTGGCGTCGAGCTTGCCGAATTTCGGGAAGTCGTCGCGAAAGCCGCAGGCCTCGGCGGTGCAGCCGGAGGTGTCGTCCTTGGGATAGAAATAGAGCACGACCTTGCGGCCGCGCAGCTTCGACAGGGTGACCTTGCCGCCGCCGTCGGTCGGCGCGGTGAAGTCCGGTGCCTTGTCGCCGATCTCGATGCTCATGGTGCGTGCTCCCCGGGACTGGCCTCGGCCTCGACGATCGCGCGGTAATGGCCGAGCACGCGCGCCGCGGCGGCCTTCATATCCGACTTGAGCGCGGCGAAGTCAACCGCGCCGGCGCCGCGCGCCAGCAGCGTCTTCAGCGCCGGTGTCGCCGTGTCCTCGTCGAAGGGCTCGGCGACGGTGAGCTTGATCAGGCCCTGGACATTGTGCCAGAGGCGCAGCGCGGCGAGGAGCTCCGCGGCCGCCTGGCCGTCGAGCGCGCCGATCTCGGCGGCCGCCGCGAGCGCGGCGGCGGTGTTCTGCCGCAGCACCTCGCGGTGCCGCGCCGCCTCGCGCAGCTGCAGGTACTGGGCGATGAACTCGATGTCGACGAGGCCGCCGCGGCGGTGCTTCACGTCCCAGACCGGCGGGTTGCGATGCTGCTTCGCCATGCGCCGGCGCATGTCGGCGACCTCGGCGGCGAGACGGTGCCGGTCTCGCGGCTGCACCAGCACCTCCTCGACCAGCGCCATCACCTGGGCGGCGAGCCCGGGCGGGCCGGCGACGGGGCGGGCGCGGGTCAGCGCCATGTGCTCCCAGGTCCAGGCGAGCTCCTCATGGTAGCGGCGGAAGGCGGCGAGGCTCGAGGCGACCGGCCCTTTGGTGCCCGAGGGCCGCAGCCGCATGTCGACGTCGTAAAGGTTGCCTTCCGGCGTCATCGCGGCGAGCGCGTTGATCAGGCGCTGGCACAGCCGCGCGTAGTAGGTGGAGACCGGCAGCGGCCGCCTTCCGTCGGAGGCCTCGACCTTCTCCGGTGCGTCATAGACCAGGATGAGGTCGAGATCGGAGGTCACCGTCATCTCGCGGCTGCCGAGCTTGCCAAGGCCGAGCACGACCAGGCCGCCGCCGGGCACTGCGCCGTGGCCGGCGGCGAATTCGGCGGCGACGCGCGGCAGCAGAACGGCGATCGCCACCTCGGCGATGTCGGCGAAGGCGGCGCCGGCGGCGTCGCCGTCGAGCCGGGCGCGCAGCAGCTGCACCCCGATCTGGAACTTGCGGTCGCCGACCCAGCGCCGGGCGATATCGAGCGCCTCCTGGTAGTCGCGGGCGCCGCCGAGCAGGTGCTCGAGCTCGGCGGCGAGCTTGTCGCGGCCCGGCGGCGGATCAAAGAAGCCCGCGCTCAGCACGCCGTCGAGCAGGCCCGGACGCCGCGCCAGCAGATCGGCAAGCCGCGGCCCCGCCGCCATGATCTCCGCCATCAGCTCGAGCAGCGTCGCGTTGTTGTAGAGCAGCGAGAAGAGCTGCACCCCCGCCGGCAGCCGCGCCAGGAACTGGTCGAAGCGCAGCAGCGCCGTGTCCGGGTTGGCCGAGGCGCCGAAGGCGCGCAGCAGCGTCGGCACCAGCTCGGTCAGCAGCTCGCGCGCGCGCTGGCTGCGGGTCGCGCGGTAGCGGCCGTGATGCCAGCCGCGGATCAGCGCGGCGACCGCGCCGGCGTCGGCGAAACCGAGGCCGGCGAGCGTCTTGAGCGTCTCGGGATCGTCCTCGCTGCCGGTGAAGACCAGATTGCCCGGACCGGCCAGGCTGGGCGCTTCCTCGAAGAGCGCGGCGTAGCGGCGTTCGACCGCGGCAAGATGGCGCAGCAGCTCACCCGAGAAGGCCTCGACCGAAGCGAAGTCGAGGAAGGTCGCGAGCCGCGCCAGCCCGGCGGGGTCGGCGGGCAGCGTGTGCGTCTGCGCATCGTCGACCATCTGCAGGCGATGCTCGACCCGGCGCAGGAAGCGATAGGCGGCGGCGAGCTCGACGGCGGTCGCGGCAGCGATCCGGCCGACGCGGGCGAGCACATCGAGCGCGGCGCAGGTCCCGGCCACGCGCAGCGCCGGCCAGCGGCCGCCCCAGATCAGCTGCTGCGTCTGGACGAAGAACTCGATCTCGCGGATGCCGCCGCGGCCGAGCTTGATGTTGTGGCCGGCCACGGCGATGCGCCCGCCGCCGCGGTGGGCGTTGATCTGGCGCTTGATCGAGTGGATGTCCCGGATGGCGGCGAAATCGAGGTGCCGGCGCCACAGGAACGGCTTGAGCTCGGCGAGGAAGGCAGAGCCGGCAAAGAGGTCCCCGGCCACCGGGCGCGCCTTGATCAGCGCCGCGCGTTCCCAGTTCTGCCCGGCGCTCTCGTAATAGGCGAGCGCGGCCATGGTCGAGAGCGCGGACGGCGTCGAGCCGGGATCGGGGCGGAGCCGCAGATCGGTGCGAAAGACGTAGCCGTCGGCGGTGCGCTCCTGCATCATGCGCACCAGCTCCCGCGTCAGCCTTACGAAGAAATGTCCGGCGCCGTTCCGGCCGCGATAGGGCGCCCGTTCGGCGTCGTAGAGGACGATGAGGTCGACATCGCTGGAATAATTGAGCTCGCGCGCGCCGAGCTTGCCCATGCCGAGGATGATGAGGCCGCTGGCGCGCTCCGGCGCGCCGGGGTCGGGCGGCGCGAACTCGCCCTCGGCGGCGGCGGCGGCGAGCAGATGGCGGACCGCAGCGGCGAGCGCCGTGTCG
>JASHTP010000004.1 GCA_030040495.1 Alphaproteobacteria bacterium | reverse complement strand
TGACATTGATGCGATGCTTCCGTCGATCGTGGACAGCGCGTTCAGCGAACTGTCCCAAGGGGTATAATGGTCGGTTTCCTTCACAAGTCCTACACATAGTTGCCAGTAAAGACGATTATATATTATAAATCAATCACTTAACTGTAGACGCGGCAGACTCAAAATCTGTTGCTCGCAAGGGCGTGGGGGTTCAAGTCCCTCCAGGGGCACCAGCGAACAAATGGAATTGCAGCGAGCTCTTCCGAAGAGCGCCAGGAGCTCACATTCGTCGTCAGAGAGCGAATTCGTCTACGGCCTGCCCATCTGAGTCCCGTCCTGCCGGCCGACACCGCATGAACTATTCTTGGTCGTTTGTCCGACCGCGCTTTTGCGTGACGGCCGCAGGATGTTTCAAAGCGACGCTGCTGGCGTCCACCCGAACAGCTCGCGCGGCTCCTTCACGCCTCGCAGCGCGTGCGGGCCAAGCGACCTGAGCTGGCCGCCCGCCTCTTTCGCCGCCGCGGCGACAGGCGCCGAGACGAGCACCGGGACACCGAGCTTTGCGCAAAGCGTCTCCATCCGTGCCACCTCGTTCACCGCAGGGCCGATGACCGTGAAATCCAGCCGATCGGTTGCTCCGACATTGCCGTAGAGCACGTCACCGATATGGATTGCGAGATCGACGGCGGCCACCGGCTTCCCGGCGGCGCGGCGGGCGGTATTGAGCGCCTCGATCTCGTGCATCGCGTCGGTCGCAGCCTCGAGCGCGCCGCGGCAGGTTTCGCCAAGCGAGGTCGGTCCGACGGCGAAGGCGGCGAGCATGCCGTCGCCGAGGAATTTCAGGACCTGCCCGCCGCGGCCGCGCAGCGCCGCGGTGAGCGCCTCGAAGACCTCGTCGAGCAGCTCGATGACAAGCGGACCGGGCGCCGCATCGGCCAGTTGCGTGAAGCCGCGGATGTCGGCGTACCAGAGCACCGCGCGCAGGCTCTCGACTGAACCGCGCTCGACCGAGCCGGCGTGAATACGCCGGCCGACGTCTTCCCCGAGATAGGCCTGCAGCAACCCGGAGGCGATGACGTGACCCGCATAGGATTTGAGCGCGAGCGACAATGCCGGCAAAGCGGCCTCCAGAAGCACCACGTCGTCGTCGCTGAAGCCGCCGGGGCGGTCCGTGGCGAAGGAATAGACCACGCCCGAGCCTTGTGAGCGATCGTGTTCCTTGCCGAAGGCGAAGAGCTGAGTGAAATAGTCCGTCGCGCCCTCGGCGAAGAGCTGGTCCAAGAGGGGGAAATCGCGCTCGTTGGGTCCGGCTGCGAGGCGGCGGCGCATGAACGGCGTCTGCTCGCCGGCATCTGCGCGCCGGATAAGCTCGGGCACGGGGCTGGCGAGCCATTCGGCGGAGCGCAAGAAGTCGCGCCCGTACTGCTCCGGCGCCGTGGCCTTGAACTCGCGACGCCACGTGAAGCCGAATCCCGACCATTGCGGATGCAGCGTCTCCATCGCGGCATAAGCGCGCGACAACGGCACGCCCTCGCTCACCAACCGATCGCAGAACCCGCCCAAGAGCTCGCGGGCAGATGCGCCACGCAGGCCTTCGCCCACCGCCCAGATGTGCATCGCGACGACGCGGCGGCCGAGCGCATCGTCGAAGCTGCGCAAGGGTGGAAGCGGCGGCGCTCCGATCGCCATTTGATTCCGCATCCTCGAAGCCCGGTGTACCGAGGCGGCTAGCGCCCGCGGCATGAATGGCAGCTGCGCCCTCATGATCGCGCCCCCTTCGACCGCGGGCGCCGGTAATGCTGCAGGAACATCCGGATCGTCTCTTCGACAACATCCTCGGCCGGAACGGGCAGGCTTTCGCGACCCATCATCCAGGGCCAGAGAGAGAACTCGTTGAGAGCGCCCATGAACTGATGAGCCGCCAGGAGCGGATTGCGGCAATCCAGGATGCCCAAGGAGGTTAGATGAGCGAGATAGCGTGTGAGCCGCTCGGTTTGAGGGTCCATGACCGCCGCGAATTCCTCGGCGATCCAGGGAAACTGGCGGGAGTCGGCCACCACCATGCGCAGGAACCCAAGGTATTCCCGATTCTTGTGCAGCTTCAGAATCACCCCCGCGATCACACGGAGCACATCCTCGACTTCACCTTCGGTTTCGATGCCGGGCGGAAACGCGTCCTCGAGCTGACGGGACAGCCGGAGGAGCATTTCTCGGAAGATCTCCTCCTTGCTTGCGAACTGGTTGTAGAGCGTTCGCCGGGCCACGCCGGCGGCCTCGGCCAGTTCGTCCATGCTGACGGAGCCGAAGCCTCGTTCCAGGAACAGGCGCTCCGCCGCCTCGAC
This sequence comes from Alphaproteobacteria bacterium, assembly GCA_030040495.1. GTDB lineage: Bacteria > Pseudomonadota > Alphaproteobacteria > ATCC43930 > CGMCC-115725 > DAHUYF01. The sequence goes on along the minus strand of JASHTP010000004.1, from coordinate 3,362 downwards.
AATCGCGTCCCGCGATCCGCCGCGTCCGGGCTTCGGGACCACCACTTTCGAAATCTTGCGGGCTTTCATCGGAATCCCTATTGCACTCACAAGTGCATAGTATTATATTGCACTGTGTAATGCAAATCAAGGGCCGGATGCGGCGCCGCCGCCCGGCGTCGATCCAGCCGGCTCTTGCAGAGAAAACAGCGAGTTATGGGCCCCTGCGGAGGCAAGCCGATGTTCGAGCCCCGGATCGCAATCGTAGCAGCCATCCTGGTCGCGGCGACCGTCACCAGTTGCCACAAGCCGGCACAACCCAGTGCTCAGGCGCGGCCCGTCCGGACTGTCACCGTCGAGCGCCACGCGGAGGGCGAGACCGTCTCGCTGACCGGTCAGATTCGCGCCAAGGACCAGGTCAGCCTCGCCTTCCGCCTCGACGGACGCATGATCGAGCGGCCCGTCAATGTCGGCGACGTGCTCACGGCAGGCCAGGTCGTCGGCCGGCTCGATCCCCAGAGCCAGCAGAACGAAGTGCGCTCGGCGCAAGCCGTCCTCTCGTCGGCCGAGGCGGTGCTGGCCCAGGCGCGCCTCTCCTTCTGGCGGGACCAGACGCTCGTGAAGGAGGGGGCGGTGTCCCGCGCCAAGTTCGATGACGCCCAGCAGGAGCTCGCGACTGCCCAGGCCAAGGTCGACTCCGCTCAGGCACAGCTGCGCATCGAGCAGGATCGGCTCGGCTACACGACCTTGCTCGCCGATGCGCCGGGCGCGGTGACCGCGGTGGGCGCCGAACCCGGCGAGGTGGTCCGTGCCGGGCAGATGATCGTGCAGCTCGCGCGCCACGGCGGACGCGACGCCGTCTTCGACGTGCCCGAGCAGCTCATTCTGACGGGCCCGCGCGACCCGCTGGTCGAGCTCGCGCTCAGCGACGATCCCCGGGTGACGGCCACCGGCCGCGTTCGGGAGATTGCGCCCCAGGCGGACCCTGCTACCCGCACCTATCAGGTCAAGGTCGGCATCATCAACCCGCCGGAAGCCATGCGGCTCGGGGCCACCGTCACCGGCCGCATCAAGCTGCCCGCGCCGCCCGGCGTGGAGATCCCAGCCACCGCGCTCTCCGAGGCGAACGGACGCCCGGCCGTGTGGGTGTTCGACGCGCGGAGCAAGACCGTGTCCCTGCGCAACGTGGATGTCCTGCGGTACGATGCCGCCACCGTCGTGATCTCGCGGGGGCTGGAAAGCGGCGACGTCGTGGTCACAGCCGGAGCGCAGACCCTGCACCCGGGCCAGAAGGTCCGCCTCCTGGGCGCCGCGTCATGACGCGCTTCAACCTCTCCGAATGGGCGCTCCGGCACCGTTCCCTGGTGACCTATTTCATGCTCGTCATCGTCGTCGCGGGCATCTGGTCCTACCTCCGCCTCGGGCGAAGCGAGGATCCGGACTTCACCGTCAAGACCATGGTGCTGCAAGCCGCATGGCCCGGCGCCACGGTCGGCGACATGCTCGAGCAGGTCACGGACCGCCTCGAGCGCAAGCTTCAGGAGACGCCCGGTCTGGATTACCTGAAAAGCTACACCACGGCGGGCCAGACCACGATCTTCGTCACTCTGAAGGACTCGACGCCCCCGGCGCAGGTGCCGGACATCTGGTACCAGGTGCGCAAGAAGGTCGGCGACATCCGCAACACGCTGCCGCAAGGCATCGTCGGCCCCGGCTTCAACGACGAGTTCGGCGACACCTACGGCATCGTCTACGGCTTCACCGCGGACGGATTCACCTTCCGGGAGCTGAGGGACTATGTGGACGACATCCGCAAGCAGCTCCTGCATTCGCCGGACATCTCAAAGATCGACGTCCTCGGGGCCCAGGACGAGCGCGTCTACGTGGAGTTCTCGACCGAGCAATTGTCAGGCCTCGGCGTCGACCGATCCGCGCTGATCGCGGCGCTGGAGGCCCAGAACGCGGTCACCCCGGCGGGCGTGGTGCAGACCGGCGACGAGAAGATACTCGTTCGCGTCTCGGGCGCGTTCCGTTCCGTGAAGGACATCCTGGCCGTCAACTTCGTCGCCAACGGCCGGATCATCCGCCTGGGCGACATCGCGCGCGTCACGCGCGGCCCCGCCGATCCTGCGCAACCGATGTTCCGCGTCAACGGACGCGACGCCATCGGCCTCGCCATCGCCATGCGCAAGGGCGGCGACGTCCTGGCCCTCGGACGCAATGTCGCGCGCGCCATGACGGAGATCACGGCGAACCTGCCCGTCGGGATCGAGCCGACGCTGGTCGCCGACCAGCCCGTAACCGTCAAGCATGCGGTGGACGATTTCATGGAGGCGCTGTGGGAGGCCGTGGCCATCGTCCTCGCCGTCAGCTTGGTCAGTCTCGGACTGCGCGCCGGCGCCGTTGTCGCCATCGCGATCCCGCTCGTGCTCGCCGCGGTGTTCGTGGCGATGAAGTTCTTCGGGATCGACCTTCAGCGCATCTCGCTGGGCGCCCTCATCATCGCCCTCGGCTTGCTCGTCGACGACGCCATGATCACGGTCGAGACCATGGTCACGCGGCTGGAGCATGGCGACGACAAGCAACACGCCGCCACCTTCGCCTTTACCTCGACCGCGTTTCCGATGCTCACCGGCACGCTGGTCACGGTTGCGGGATTCGTCCCCATCGGGTTCGCGCACAGCGCGGCGGGCGAGTACACCTTCTCGATCTTCGCCGTGGTCGCGATCGCGCTGCTCGCATCCTGGGTCGTCGCGGTCCTCTTCGCGCCCTTGCTCGGCGTCTGGGTCCTGAAGCCGCCCAGGGCGGCGCGTTCGGAGGAGCCCGGCCCGATCATGCGCAGCTTCCGGCGCTTCCTCGCGCTGACGATGCGCGCGCGCTGGGCCACGGTCTTCGTCACGCTGGGCCTGTTCGGAGCGGCGCTTTACGGGTTGCGCTTCGTTCCGCAGCAATTCTTCCCGTCATCCGACAGGCCGGAGCTGCTCGTCGACCTGCAGCTGCCCGAGAACGCTTCGATCTACGCGACGCAAAAAGTCTCGGCAGCGGTGGACAAGCTGCTGAAAGGCGATCCGGACGTGGACCATTGGAGCACCTATGTCGGTCAGGGCGCCGTGCGGTTCTATCTGCCCCTCAACGTCCAGCTCCCGAACGACTTTTTCGCTCAGGCCGTGGTCGTGACCAAGGGACTGCAACAGCGCGAGCGAGTGAAGGCGAAGCTGGAGCAGGCGCTGGCGACGGAGTTTCCGAACCTCGTCGGACGCGTCTACCCGCTCGAACTCGGCCCGCCGGTGGGATGGCCGCTTCAATACCGGGTGAGCGGACCGGACACGGACCAGGTGCGCGCGATCGCGTTCAAGGTCGCCGAGGCCCTCGGGTCGGCCCCC
>JASHTP010000526.1 GCA_030040495.1 Alphaproteobacteria bacterium | reverse complement strand
CCGAAGCGTCGCTCGAGCGCGTCGCGCAGCGCGTTGAGCGCCTCGGGCGCGACGGTGACGGCGTGCTCCTCCGCGCCGCTCTCGACATTGTCGGCGCCGGCCTCGGCGGCCGCCTCGAACATCGCGTCGGCCGACGCGGCGGCGGCGGGAAAGGTCACCTGTCCCACGCGGTCGAAGAGGAAGCTCACGCTGTTGCTCTCGCCGAGATTGCCGCCGGCCTTGGTGAAGGCGGCGCGCACCTCGCTCGCGGTACGGTTGCGGTTGTCGGTGAGCGCCTCGACGATGATGGCGACGCCGCCGGGACCGTAGCCCTCGTAGCGCACCTCCTCGTAATTCTCGCCCGCCTCGGCGCCGGAGCCGCGCTTGATCGCGCGCTCGACGGTGTCCTTCGGCATGTTGGCTTCCTTGGCGGCGGCGATGGCGGCACGCAGGCGCGGGTTGGAATTGGCGTCGGGCAGTCCGCTGCGCGCCGCGGTGGTGAGCTCGCGGATGATCTTGGTGAAGATCTTGGCGCGCTTCTTGTCCTGCGCGCCCTTGCGATACATGATGTTTTTGAACTGGGAATGGCCAGCCATGGCGAATCGCTATTTCCTGAGACTTCGGCCGGGGACCATACCATATCTTGTGAAATGACCAACCCCTGGGTCCGGCGCTATCGGTCGCTGCGCGCGCCTGCCTCTTAGCCCGTCAATATGGCAGCATTGCGGCGTCAGCCGCCGGCGAGTCGGCGCGCCCCATCGACGGCGAAATAGAGCATGACGAGACCGGTCGCGCCCTTGGCGACGACCTCCCAGGCGCCGCTGGCGAAGCGCAGGCGGAGCTGCACCACCGCGGCACAGAGCAGCAGCACCCAGAGATTGGTGCCGAGCAGCACCGAAGCGGCGACGACGAGCGAGGCGACTGGGCCGGCGCGCAGCGTCTCCGGCCGGCCGATCACGGCGAGCCAGAAGGCGATGTTCCACGGGCTCGACAGCGCCATGCCGAGACCGAGGAGATAGCCGGCGCGGCCGCCCTCGAGCCGGCCCGGTGACGCGGCCGAGCGGCCGGCGCGCCAAACCACGATCCCGTGCCAGGCGCCGCGCAGATAGACCGCGGCGAGCAGCAGCAGCAGCGCGGTGCTGATGAGAGCCAGCGCGTGGCGCGCCGCTTCCGAGCCGAAGACCGCGCCGGCGCCGAGCACGACCGCGACCGCCCAGACCGCGTCGCCGGTGGAAGCCCCGAGGCCGACGCCATAGGCCGGCCAGAATCCCCGCGCCAGGCCGCGGCGCACGATCTCGGCATTGATCGGACCGGGCGGCCAGGCGACCGACCAGCCGAGCAGGAAACCGTAACTGGCGAGGGGCAGCAGCGCAGCGGCGGAAGCCATGTCGGCGCCATGGCTAGCACACCGGCGCCGGTCCCGGCGAGGCCGCGGCGGAGGCCCCGGGTGTTCGCCTCACGACCACGTCGTCTCCGGGTCGTCCGTTCGCCGCCTTGCGCTACGGGCGAAGGTAGGCCCAGCCCTGCTCCTCCAGCTCCATCAGGCGAACCACGCCAGAGGGAACCAGCGTGGCCTGCGGAATGATGGCGATGGCGTGCCCTTCGCGCTTCTCCATCGCCTGCTTCGTGTTGTTGCAGGCGGAGAGCCGGAGGCTGCTGGGAAAGCTGAACTCCTTGAGGCGCCTGATGCGGTCCTTCACCGGCGAGGTGTCCTCGCGCAGCATGTTGAGGCCCGGCCCGAAGGCGACGATCTCGACCTGAACGTCCTCGCCCTTGTCGCGGTAGTAGTCGATGACGTTCGAGGCGTTGTTGAGCGCCAGGTTCATCACCTGCGGATCGTCCTGGTCGACCTGGATGGCGATGCTATGCAAGGGCGCCTTGTCGGCCGCGACGCCCTGCGAAACCGCGAACCCGAGCGCTAGCGCGGCGGCGACGGCTTTTAGAATTCCTCGCATGATCCTGCTCCCTGATCGGCGTTCACGGCCGGCACGTGTCCCGTGCGGGCCCGGACTGCGACACGCAGAGGGACACTCTCGACGGCCCGGAGGCCGCGCTTCCGATCTCTCCATCGCTCGGCGCGAGGCGGCGGGATCATCTTGCCTCGCCCGCGCCCGGCGTCTCATCGGCCGGCGCGGCGCGCCCCTGCGCGATCAGGCTCTTGAGATCGTCGAGCGACAGGGCGCCGGCGATCACGCGCCCGCCGATGACGAGCCCGGGCGTGCCCTTGAGGCGCAGCGTGACCGCCTCTGCCTCGACCCGATGCAGCAGTCGATCGAGTTCTGCGCCGCGGCTCGCCAGGTCGCGATCGAGCCGCGCCAGATCGACGCCGGCGCTTTCGGCGGCCTGCCGCACGCCGTCGCGATCGAGCGACCCGCGCGCATCGAGCAGCGCCGCGTGCACGGCGTCGAACTTCCCCTGCCAGACCGACGCCAGGGCGACCCGCGCCGCATAGATCGAAATGCCGCCGAAGACCGGCCATTCCTTCACGATCAGCCGCGCCTCGGGATCCTCCGCGACGAGCCGCCGCAGATCGGGCGCGAGCGCCC
>JASHTP010000525.1 GCA_030040495.1 Alphaproteobacteria bacterium | reverse complement strand
CGCGGGCGCGGTGCAGCGCACGCCGTCGGTTCCGGCGCCGGCGCTCGGCGAGCTCGTCGGCGCCGAGCTCGTGCTCAAGCTCGAGATGCTGCATCCCACCGGCTCCTTCAAGGAACGCGGCGCGCTCAACAAGCTGCTGAGCCTCGACGCGGCGCAGCGCCGTGCCGGCGTCATCGCGCTTTCCGCCGGCAATCACGCCCAGGGCGTCGCCTATCACGCGCGCCGGCTCGCCATTCCCGCCACCATCGTCATGCCCGCCGACACGCCTTTCACCAAGGTCGAGCGCACCGAAGCCTGCGGCGCGCGCGTCGTGCTGCGCGGCGCCAACCTGGTCGAGGCGCGGCTCGCGGCGGAAGAGATCGCGCGCGTCGAGGCGCTGACCCCGGTCCACCCCTATGACGATGCCGAGGTGATCGCGGGCCAGGGCACCGTGGCGCTCGAGCTGCTCGCCGATCACCCGGAGATCGAGGCGTTGATCGTGCCGATCGGCGGCGGCGGCCTCGTCTCCGGCATCGCCGTCGCGGCCAAGGCGCTGAAGCCGGCGATCGAGATCGTCGGCGTGCAATGCGCGCTCTACCCGTCGATGCTGCACGCGCTCGGACGCTGCCCGCCGGCCGCGGGCGGCACCACGCTCGCCGAGGGCATCGCCGTCAAGGAGCCCGGCGCGCTCACCCGGCCGATCGTCGCGGCGCTGGTCGACGACATCCTGCTCGCCGACGAGACGGCGCTCGAGCGCGCGGTGGCGACGCTGCTCGATGTCGAGAAGCTCGTCGTCGAAGGCGCCGGCGCCGCGCCGCTTGCCGCGCTCATGGGCGCGCCCGCGCGCTTCCGCGGCAAGCGCGTCGGCCTGGTGCTTTCCGGCGGCAACATCGATGCGCGGCTCCTCGCTTCGATCCTGCAGCGCCAACTGGTGCGTGCCGGCCGGCTGGTGCGGCTGCGCATCGAGATCTCCGACATGCCAGGGGCGCTCGCCAAGATCGCCGCCATCATCGGCGACAAAGGCGGCAACATCGTCGAGATCTACCACCAGCGTCTGTTCCAGGACGTGCCGGTGAAGCTCGCCGAGGTCGATACGGTGCTCGAGACGCGCAATCCCCGCCATGTCGGCGAGCTCGTCGCGGCGCTCACCGCCGCGGGCTTCCCGGCGCGGCTGCTGTCGAGCACGGCGATCGAGGGGAGCTAGGAGCCCCGAGCGGCGTTAACCGCAGTTAATCCGCGTTAACCTCGGTACACCAACTTTGGGCAGGTTTTCCGCCGAAATTTGCCACACGCGGTTGATCGAGCCGCGGCTCATACTTCGCATCGTCACTCTCGCGGCGCGGAGGCGGCGTGATGTACAGCATTCTCTTCGTCGACGACGACGTGTCGATGCGCCAGCTGGTGCGCCGCGTGCTCGAGCGCCAAGGCTTCTTCGTCCACGCGGTGCCGACCGCGGAAGTGGCGCTGATGCTGCTCAAGGAGCAGGTGCCGTTCGACCTGCTGATCACCGATATCGTCATGCCCGGCGGCATGAACGGCTTCGAGCTTGCCGAGCAAGCCACGACATTGCGGCCGCGGCTTCACGTCATCTATCTGACCGGCTTCGTCAATCTGCCGCGGCGCCAGCTCGCGGAGCTGCGCGGCAAGCTCGTTGCGAAGCCGGTGCTGCCCGGCGAGCTCGAACGCGAGGTGCGCGGCCTGCTCGCCGCTTGAGCGCGAAGCGGGCGCTAAGCCCGCGCCTCGACGTCGACGACCTCCATCGCCGTGACGTCGTCCGGTTCTCCGCTATAGAAGACGAAAGCGGTCAGTTCGGACGCGATGAAGGCGCTGTGCGGCTGCCCCTGCGTATTGAGCACATAGTCGACGGGCGCGTTCAGCGGTTGCCCAGCTTTGGTGCTGCGTTCGCCGGTCAGCGTGAAGGCATGCTCGTCCGAGCGCGCCACCGCGATGATCTTGATCACCTTGCCCGGCGGCGGCATGAACTTCATCAGCATCGCAATGCCGCCGCCCTCGCCACGCCGGTCGCTCAGCACCTTGACCTGCACGAGCTCGCTTCCGTCATGGATCGCGTGCTTGCCGAAGAATCTCCGTCCCGGCGACCATTCGACCGCCGCGCTGTCGACCCTTATGGATGCCATCGGACCTCCTGTCACGGCCTCGATCGCCGTGCCCTGATGCGTGGCCGCGATCGTAGTCCCGCCCGCTGACAGCCTCCGTCAGCAGCGCGTCGCCGGGGCCGCGGGGCCTGCGGCCTTGCTCCGGTCACGGCGCAGGGCGTAGGAAGAGGGATGGAGGCGGGAGAGACGTCATGGCGGTGCATCGCAGCATCCTCGAGTCGATCGGCGACACGCCGCTCGTGGAGCTGACGCGCTTCGACACCGGTTCGTGCCGGCTCTTCGCCAAGCTCGAGAACCAGAACCCCGCCGGCTCGATCAAGGATCGCATCGGCCTGTCGCTCATCGAAGCCGCCGAGCGCGACGGCAAGGTCGGTCCGGGCGGCACGCTGGTCGAGGCGACCGCCGGCAATACCGGGCTCGGCCTGGCGCTCGTCGCGGCGCAGAAGGGCTACCGGCTCATCCTCGTCATCCCGGACAAGATGAGCCAGGAGAAAGTCTTGCATCTCAAGGCCTTGGGCGCCGACATTCGGATCACGCGCTCGGATGTCGGCAAGGGCCATCCCGACTACTACCAGGACCTGGCGGAAGGGCTCGCGCGCGAGATGGGGGCGTTCTACGTCAACCAGTTCGCCAACCCTGCCAATCCCTTGGCGCACGAGACGACGACCGGGCCCGAGATCTGGCAGCAGATGGGCCACCGGCTGGACGCGGTGGTGGTGGGCGTCGGCTCCGGCGGCACGCTCACCGGCCTCGCGCGCTTCTTCGCCCGCGTCGCGCCGGAGCTCGAGATGGTGCTCGCCGACCCCGAAGGCTCGATCCTGGCGCCGCTGGTCGAGAGCGGGCGCAAGGTCGCGCCGGGCGCCTGGCTCGTCGAAGGCATCGGCGAGGATTTCGTGCCGCCCATCTGCGAGCTCGATCGCGTGCGCCGCGCCTACTCGATCAGCGACGCCGAGAGCTTCGCCGCGGCGCGCGAGCTGCTCCGGCGCGAGGGCATCCTCGGCGGCTCCTCGACCGGCACCTTGCTGGCCGCGGCGCTGCGCTATTGCCGCGAGCAGCGCGAGGCGAAGCGCGTCGTCACCCTGGTCTGCGACAGCGGCAACAAGTACCTCTCCAAGATGTACAACGATTTCTGGATGTTCGATCAGGGCCTGCTGGCGCGCCCGACGCAGGGCGACCTCACCGACCTGATCGCGCGGCGCCACGCCGAAGGCAGCGTCGTCACCGTCACCCCCGAGGATACGCTCGCCACCGTCCACCGCCGCATGAAGCTCTACGAGGTCTCGCAGCTGCCGGTGATCGAGGGCGAGCGACTCGTCGGCATCATCGACGAGAGCGACCTGCTGATGGCGGCGACGCGCGATCCCGACGCCTTCGCCGAGCCGGTGCGCCGCGCCATGGTGACCAAGCTCGAGACCATCGCCCCCGACGCGCCGATCGAGGCGCTGCTGCCGATCTTCGCCCGGGACCATGTGGCGGTGGTCGAGAAGGATGGCAAGTTCATCGGCCTCGTCACCCGCATCGATTTCATCAACCATTTGCGCCGCCGCTTGCGCTGAAGGCACCCATGGCTCCCACCACCAGGAACCGGCGCGGCTTCTCGACCCGCGGCATCCATGCCGGCCAGGAGCCCGACCCCAGCACCGGCGCGATCATGACGCCGATCTACGCCACCTCCACCTATGTCCAGTCGAGCCCGGGCGTACACAAGGGCTACGAATATTCGCGCACGCAGAACCCGACGCGCATGGCCTATGAACGCTGCATCGCCGATCTCGAGAGCGGCGCGCGCGGCTTCGCCTTCGCTTCCGGCATGGCGGCGACGGCGACGGTGCTGGAGCTGCTCGACCATGGCGGCCACGTCGTCGCCTCGGACGATCTCTATGGCGGCACCTATCGCCTCTTCAGCCGCGTGCGCGCGCGCTCGGCCGGGCTCGGCGTCAGCTATGTCGACATGCGCGACCGCGCCGCGCTCGAAGCGGCAATCCGGCCGGAGACGCGCATGATCTGGGTCGAGACGCCGTCCAACCCGATGCTGAAGCTGGTCGACCTGGCCATGGTCGCCGAGCTTGGCCGCAAGCACCGCCTGCTCACGGTCGCCGACAACACCTTCGCCAGCCCCTATGTGCAGCGGCCGCTCGAGCAGGGCTTCGACCTGGTCATGCATTCCGCGACCAAATATCTGAACGGCCATTCCGACATGGTGGGCGGCGTGGTCGTGGCCGGCGACGACAAGGAGCTCGGCGACCGCCTCGCCTTCCTGCACAACGCGGTGGGCGCCGTGGCCGGCCCGTTCGACAGCTTCCTGGCGCTGCGCGGCCTCAAGACCCTGGCGCTGCGCATGGAGCGGCATTGCGCCAACGCGCTCGCCGTCGCCGAGCATCTAGCCCGCCACGCCAAGGTCGCGCGCATCCATTATCCCGGCCTGCCGAGCCATCCCCAGCACGCCTTGGCGCGCCGGCAGATGCAGGGCTTCGGCGGCATGGTGACGATCGAGCTTCAGGGCGACCTCGCCGCGGCGCGGCGCTTCCTCGAGCGGGTCGAGATCTTCGCGCTCGCCGAAAGCCTGGGCGGAGTCGAGAGCCTGATCGAGCACCCCGCGATCATGACCCATGCCTCGCTGCCGCCGGAGCAGCGCCGCGCGCTCGGCATCGGCGACACGCTGATCCGCCTCTCGGTCGGCGTCGAGGATGTCGACGACCTCATCGGCGATCTCGATCGGGCGCTGGCCTTCTGAGCCGCGCCAAGCGCCGGCGGCGGGCTCGCCCTGTTTTGCCGCGCCGGCCCGCAACCCCCTCGGTTTGAAAGATTATTTTCGGCGCGCGACGGTCGACGCACGGTTTCGGCGCGCGGCAAGGGCATGGCCGCGAGCCCGGAACAAGCGGCGAACATAACGCTCAGGCAAGGGAATCTTAATGTAAATCCGCGACCTTA
>JASHTP010000524.1 GCA_030040495.1 Alphaproteobacteria bacterium | reverse complement strand
GCCGCGCGCGGCACCGGCGAGGGCCATTATCCCTGGGACCTCCGCGGCAAGAACGACACCATGACCAACGCCACGGTGAGCGGCGTCGTCAGCCAGTCGCGGGCGCGGGTGCTGAAGCTCAGCTACAAGGGCGGCGAACAGGAGATCCTGGTCTCGTCGCGAACCCCGGTGGTGACCTTCAAGCCGGCCGACGCGGCGCTGCTGAAGCCGGGCGCGGCGGTCTTCATGCGCGCCCTCAAGAAGCCCGACGGCACGATCGTTGCGCAGCGCGTCATCGCCGAACAGGGCGGCGTCAAGCCGCCGATGTGACCGGCGGCCGGGCGCGGCGCCCACCATTCCAGCCGCTTGCGGCCGAGTTGCAAATCGCTCCAAGCGGCGCGGCAGGCGCGCGTCCCGGCCTCCCGCCGAAAGAAGCAACAAACTTTCACGGCTGTTGCCTTGATCGGCCGGGCCGCGCACCTAGATGTAACGATGGCGCAACACGCTGGAGGGTGCCCAACAAGCATGACTCCGCCGGATCATTGGTGACCAGCGCCGGAACCCAGGCTCGGTCGTGTGACCGGGCGGTGAGCTCTCCGAGCCACCCGATCTGAACCCCGCCATCCCTCTTGTGTGGCGGGGTTCGCGCGTCAGCGACGGGGCGCGGGGTTGACAAGCCGCGGGCGGCACGGTTTATGGCGGAAGACGGAACGGGGAAGGCCGCGTGCGGTTGTCGCAGTGTCTCATCGCCTCGTGCGCGGTTTGGGTGGTCGCCATGACCTGGCGCATCTATCCGCAATTCAAGGACACGCTCCGGCTCGACGGCCGCGTGACCAGCTTCGCCGACTATGTCGAGGCGACCTGCGGCCAGCGCATCGGGCCGGCGGCGGCGAGCTGCCTCGCCGAAGCGCGCATCACCGGCCACCGGCTGGTGGCGAGCGAGCAGGCGCGCTCGCTGCTGCTCATCGAGGCGCCGCTGCTGGGATATCTCCTGCTCTATCTGCCGCTGCGCCGGGCGATCCGGCCCCTGCCGAGGCGCGGCACGGGCGGGGTCGCGGCGCAATGACGAGAGGCTTGCCCATGCTCAAGACGCTCCGCCTCGCCCTGCTGCCGGCCGCCGCCCTGCTGCTGCTGACGCCGCCGGCCGGCGCCGACCAGAATTGGAAGACGAGCAGCATGGTCTGGCGGCAGATGGACAACTGCACCCGGGCGGCGCAAAAGGCCTATCCCGACTATACGCCCGAATCGAACGCCAAGCGCGAAGCGGCGCGCCAAGCCTGCCTGCGCAACGGCAATCTGCCGGGCGAAGCGAGCGCGCCGCCATCGCCGCAACAGCCGGCGGCGGCGCAGCAATAGTCCTTCATCGAGGTCCGTGACAGGCGCGGCGGGCGCCCGCCGGCGCCGGCTCAGGCCGCGGCGGCGGCGCGCAGCTTGCCGAGGAGATAGTCGAGATCCTCGGCGCCGATATTCTCGTATTGCGTCAGGATGCGCTCGAGGGTGCGGCGGCGATGCCGCTCGCGGTCGTTCTCGCCGCCGTCGAAATCGGTCTGCTGCGCGACGATGAGGCCGACGCGGAACAGCTCGAAGAACTCCGCCGGCAGCCGGCAGCGCTCATAGACCGCCTTGAAGCCGAGCGGGCCGGCATCGTAGATGAGGAGGCGCGCATTGTGCACGGGGATGTCGGCGAGCACGGCGAAGGCCGCCTCGACGAAGGCGAGGTCGCCGAGGCAGATGGCGCGGATGATGAGCGACGGGGTGAGCCGCCCGCTGCGCTGGAGGTGCTGGGCGAGCTGCAGCGCCTCGGCCGCCGGCGAGGTCGGCGACAGCAGGCTCGCCGTGGCGCGCTCGCGCGTGTTGAGCACGAGATCGCTGGCCAGGTGACCCGGCAGGTCGCTGCGCTTGGCCAGGATGTCGCGGATGCCGGCGGAGGCCGCGACCACCAGCCGCTCGAGCACGGTGACCGGCAGATGGGCGCGGCGCGCCATCGGCTCCTTGATGAGGTCGTTGCTGCCGTGGCGGTCGAGCACCTGCTGCAGCGTCTCTTCCCGGAGCTCGGCGCCGTTGTTGGCGACCAGCGTCGCCACCGCGCCGGGCTCGTCGGCGGCGACGATGGCATCGGCGACCGCGGCGGAGACATGCTCGCGCGCGGCGATCGCCGCCTGCTTGGCGCCGCCGCTGAGGCGGATGATCTCGACGAGATCGTCGTCGGTCAGCACCAGCGAATGGGTGAGGATCGGCAGCGACACCGACTCGACGTCGCTGGCGAGCGCGACGGCCACGTCGTGCGGCACGCTGCGGCTCTCCTTGAGCTGCTCGGCCAAGGCCTGGCGGACGCGGATCGCGGCGTCGCGGGTGAGCACGCGGACGATGTCCTCCGCGATCGCCCGCTCCTCGGCCGAAAGCGCGGCGCCGTCGACCTGCTGCGCCACCTTGGCGGCGATGACCGCCCGGGTGTCGGCCGAGGGGTCGCTGAGCAGTCGCTCGACGTCGGACTTGGAAAGGCTGTTCGTCATGGGAGCAGGCGCACCTTGCTGCGCCGATGCGCGGCACATCGGCTGGCGCGTCCATCATGGGGGTCGAGCCCTAATGTTTGATTAAGCCCTGTTACAGAACCGCATCGGGCATGGTTAGCGCGCGCTTAGAGCGGGATTCATTCGGTCTGAATCGCTTTTTGGGATTCCCAAAGGGTTGAGTTTCTGATTCAAGATGCTGGCTGGAGCTGGAGGCCAGCATCGGATGGCCCGAGCGTACTCGCTTGATCTTCGTGAGCGCGTTGTAGCGGCGGTTGCGGCCGGGGAGAGCTGCCGCGCCGTCGCCAAGACTTTCAAGGTGAGCG
>JASHTP010000523.1 GCA_030040495.1 Alphaproteobacteria bacterium | reverse complement strand
GGCGTAGCCGGCGCTCTGCTCGTGGCGGAACGAGAGCACGCGGATGCCCGTGGCCTGCGCCATGCGGCCGAAATCGGTGATCGGGATGCCGGGCACGCCGTAGATCGTGGTGAGGCCGTTGAGCTTGAGCGCGTCGATGACGAGGTGGAAGCCGTCGGTCAGCTCCTGCGTCTCGTCCGAAGCGGTCTTCGCCTGCTCTTTGAGCGTCGTGGCTTGCGTCATCAGGGCTGTCCTCCTCCCGGCTCGTTCGATTGGTCAGCTCAGGAATTCGCAATGCTTTTCCACATGCGCGGCGAGATCGAGCGTGTGCTGGCGCGCGAGCTTCTCGGCGAGCTCGGTGTCGCGGCGCTCGAGCGCCTCGATGATCTTCATGTGATCGACGATCGAGCGCGCGGCGCGGTTGTCCTGGCCGATGGTCATCTGGCGGATGGCGCGGACATGGATGAAGAGATTCTCGGTCATGTCGGCGATGCACTGATTGCCGCTGAGCTTGATGATCGCCTGATGGAAGCGGATGTTGGCGTCGGAATATTCGTCGAGATGGCCTTCGGGCGAATGGCCGTTTTCCTGGAATCCGTCGAAGAGATGGCGCAGGCCGGCGATCTCCGCGTCGCTGGCATGCAGCGTGATGAGGCGCGCGGCGAGGCTTTCGAGCGCCGCCCACACCTCGATCATCTCGATGATCTCGCGCTTGGTCTTGCGCACGACGAAGATGCCGCGCCGGGGCAGGGTCTTGACAAAGCCTTCCTGCTCCAGGAGGGTCATCGCCTCGCGAATCGGCGTGCGCGAGACCCCGAGATCCTGCGACAATTGGCGCTCGTCGAGACGGATCTCGTGCGGATGGGCGTAGATATTGACCGAGGTGATGGCCTGCTTCAGCGCGTGGTAGGCCTGGGTGCGAAAGCTCGACTGCGTGTCGATGGGTTTGACCTCGAGTCTCGGCGTCACGTCGGCCCTCCTCGCCAAAACCGGCTTTTATTTTGATATGCCAGATTATTGTATCTGGCATACCAGGTTTGTCAAACCCTTCCGCAGCGCTTTTTTGATGCGGCCGGCCGGCGGCGGCGGGGCGGATGCCCTGGAAAGACCACCACAGAGGCGGTGAGGCGGCGAGCAGGATTCCGGCGCGCGTCGCGCGCCAACGGTCTCGCCTCACTCTCTCTGTGGTGACTGTTCCCTCACCGCCAGCTCGCGCTCGAATTCCGCCAGCCCGGTAAAGACGATGGCGGCGAAGCCGGCCCGGCGCGCCGCCGCGACATTGGCCGGCTTGTCGTCGACGAAGAGCGCGCGCGCGGGCTCGATGCCGGCAGCGGCGGCGACGCGGCGGAAGGCGCTCGGCGCCGGCTTGGCGTCGCCGAGCTCATGGCTGAGATAGGCCTCGAAGCCTCCGAGCCGCCCCGCGCTCAGCCGCAGCAGATGGTCCCAGTGCTCGCGGTTGGTGTTGGAGAAGAGCAGGACGCGGCGGCGCGCGGCGAGACGCTCGACATAATCGAGCATCGCCGCGTCGAGGCCGAGATGGCTGCACCAGTCGGCGCGGAACGCGTCCCAGCCCGGCGCGTAGCCGGCCTCGCGCCGGAGCCGCTCATGGAGATGCTCGATCGGCAGCGCGCCCCGCTCGTAGCCGGGATCGCGGATCGCGGCGCGGATCGTCGCTTCGGCCTGCGGCGCCAGGCAGCGCGCGGCGAGCCTGCGGTAGAGCGCCTCGTTGTCGTGCGGCACGATGACGCCGCCGACATCGAAGACCAGCGCCGCGAAGGGCGCCGCGGTCGCGGGTTCCGGCATCGCCTCTCTCCGCTCGTCTCCGTCGCGTCGCGCGCGCCTCATTAGCACGGAGGCGGCGCCGCGCGGAATCGGTTTCGCCGCCGCGACCGGCGATCTTCACCTTGACAAGAAGCGGCGCCACGCTTAGGCGTTCGGCTCCGCGCCCCCGCCGCTCCGCTCCGGATTCCCGCGCCATGCCTTCCGACACCAAGCACGTCACATTCGCCGGCCGCATGGTCATCGTCGGCTTCGGCAGCATCGGCCAGGGCGTGCTGCCGCTGCTGCTTCGCCATATCGACATATCGGCGTCACAAATCACCATCGTCACCGCCGAGGAGCGCGGCCACGAGGAGGCGCGCGAGCTCGGCATCCGCTTCATCCTGGAGCCGCTGACGCGCGAGAATGTCGCGCGCGTGCTCGAGCCGCTGCTGGGATCCGGCGATTTCCTGCTCAACGTCTCGGTCGAGGTGTCGAGCATCGCCCTCGTCGAGCTGTGCCGGCAGAAGGGCGCGCTCTATCTCGACACCTGCATCGAGCCCTGGCCCGGCGGCTATACCGATCCCTCGCTCTCGCCCTCGCTGCGCTCCAACTATGCGCTGCGCGAAGCCGCGCTGAAGTTCAGGGACGGCCAGGACGGGGCGCCGACCGCGGTGCTCACCCACGGCGCCAATCCCGGCCTCGTCTCGCACCTGGTCAAGGAGGCGCTGCTCACCATCGCCGCCGACACCGGCCTCAAGACGGCGACGCCGGCGAACCGCGCCGAGTGGGGCGCGCTCGCCGAGCGCCTCGGCGTCAAGGTGATCCACATCGCCGAGCGCGACACCCAGGTCTCGCCCAATCCGAAGCGGCCGGGCGAGTTCGTCAACACCTGGTCGATCGACGGCTTCGTCGCCGAGGGCTCGCAGCCGGCCGAGCTCGGCTGGGGCAGCCACGAGCGGCATCTCCCGCCCGACGGCAGGCGGCACGAATTCGGCTGCGGCTGCGCCATCTATCTGCTGCGGCCCGGCGCCTCGACGCGGGTCAGGACCTGGACGCCGCTCGAAGGGCCGTTCCACGGCTTCCTCATCACCCACTCCGAGGCGATTTCGATCTCCGACTATTTCACGCTGCGCGACGGCAACGCGGTGCGCTACCGCCCGACCGTCCATTACGCCTACCATCCCTGCGACGGGGCGGTGGTCTCGGTGCACGAGCTCGCCGGTAAGAACTGGCGGCAGCAGCCGCGCCAGCGGCTCATCGTCGGCGAGATCAGCGAGGGCATCGACGAGCTCGGCGTGCTGCTGATGGGCCACGCCAAGGGCGCCTACTGGTACGGCTCGCGGCTGTCGATCGCGGAGGCGCGGCGCCTCGTCCCCTACAACAACGCCACCAGCCTGCAGGTGACGGTGGCGGTGCTGGCGGGCGTGGTGTGGGCGCTCGAGAATCCGCGCGCCGGCATCACCGAGCCCGACGAGATGGATTTCGTGCGTTGCATGGCGATCATGCGGCCCTATCTCGGCAAGATCGTCGGCGCCTACAGCGATTGGACGCCGCTCCAGGACCGCGAGCGCCTCTTCCCCGAGGATCTCGACCGCGACGATCCCTGGCAGTTCAAGAATTTCCGCGTGGTGTGAGCAAGGCGCGGCAGGAAGGCTTAGCGCAGAGAACGCCGAGGTGGATTGACGCTTCGCGGCCTCCGCCTTTCCTCAGCGTCCTTCGCGCTAAATTCCTTTTCGCCGCCTCAGCCGATGCCGTACCGCGTGATCACCTGAGCGAGGTCGCCGCTGAGCTGGGCGCCGGTGCGGATGGTAGGGATGCCTTGCGGCAGGCCCTGGCGCGAGAGCTCGCTCTCGCCGAGGCTGGTCAGGATCGCCACCGGGATGCGGTTGGTGCTCGCCATGGCGGTGAGCGCGCGGGCGAGATCGGTGCCGGGCAGCTCCGCCATCGTCGCCGAGGCGATGATGAGGTTGGGCTTCATGCGGATGGCGAGCGTGAAGGCCTCGGTCGCCGATTGCGTCAGGATGGCGCGGATCCCGCAGGCGGCGAGCTCGCGTGCAACCAGGCGTCCGACGACGCGCGACGACGTGACCAGCA
>JASHTP010000522.1 GCA_030040495.1 Alphaproteobacteria bacterium | reverse complement strand
GACCCTGCTGGCGCGCGCGGAGAAGGTGCTGAAGCGCACGCTGCCGCTCGACGAGCCGGCGCGCCAGGCGCTGAAGGCGATGGCCGACGGCGACGGGCGCTTCCTTTTGAACCTCGCCGAGGAGCTGGCGCAGCTTCCCCAAGGCACGGTGCTCGACGGCGCCGGGCTTGCCGCCGCCGTGCAGAAGCGCGCGCCGCTCTATGACAAGGCGCAGGAGGGGCATTACAACCTCATCAGCGCCTTGCACAAATCGGTGCGCGGCTCGGACGTCGACGCGGCGCTTTACTGGCTCGCGCGCATGCTGGCGGGCGGCGAGCATCCGGAATACATCGCGCGCCGCGTCGTGCGCATGGCGGTAGAGGATGTCGGGCTCGCCGATCCGCAGGGGCTGGTGCAGGCGCTCGCCGCTTGGCAGGCCTATGAGCGGCTGGGCTCGCCCGAAGGCGAGCTCGCCATCGCCCAGGCGGTGATCTATCTCGCCACCGCGCCCAAATCGGTGGCCGCCTACATGGCCTTCGGCCAGGCGCAGCGCGCCGCCAAGGAAAGCGGCTCGCTGATGCCGCCGATGCACAGCGTCAACGCGCCGACCAAGCTGATGCGCGAGCTGGGCTACAGCGAAGGCTATGTCTACGATCCCGACACCGAGGAAGGCTTCTCCGGGCTCAATTACTTTCCCGACGAGTTGCCGCGCCAGAGCTTCTACCGCCCGATCGACCGCGGCTTCGAGCGCGAGATCAGGAAGCGGCTGGAGTATTGGGAGAAGCTGAGGCGCAAGAAAGCGGAGTGATCCGACGCGGGAGGGAGCCATGTCGCGACCGGTCAGCTTTTACAGCGAAGGCGTCAGGCTCGCCGGCGATCTCTTCCCGCCGGCCGATCTCAGGCCCGGCGAGCGCCGCGCCGGCGTCGTGCTGTGCCACGGCTATACCGGCGTCCGCTCGATCTACCTGCCGGACAATGCCGCCGTGCTCGCCGCGGCGGGATACGTCGTCCTGACCTTCGATTACAAAGGCTGGGGCGACAGCGACGGCCCCAAAAGCCGCCTTGCGCCCTACAGCCGCGTCGCCGACGTGCAGGCTGCGCTCACCTTCCTCGGCGCGCAGCCCGAGGTCGACGGCGACCGGCTCGGCCTCTACGGCACGAGCTATGGCGGCGCCACCGTCGTCTGGGTCGCCGCCGTCGATCCCCGCGTGAAATGCACGGTCGCCGTAGTCGGCATCGGCCACGGGGCGCGCTGGATGCGCAGCGTGCGGCGACCGGACGAGTATCAGGATCTGCTGGCGCGCGCCGCCGCGGACCGGGTGAAGCGGGCGCTGACCGGCACGTCGGATCAGGTCGACCGCAACGAGATCCTGCTGCCGGACCGGCAATCGGCCGAGCTCGGCGCGGCGGCGCGGCGCAACAACCCGGCGGCGGTGACGGAGATTCCGCTGGAATTCGTCGACGACACGTTGGGCTTCAATCCCGAATGGGTGGTCGACCGGATCGCGCCGCGGCCGTTGCTGCTCATCACCGCCGACGATGACCGGCTGGTGCCGCCGCAGGAGAGCGAGGCGCTCTATGGGCGCGCCGGCGAGCCCAAGAAGCTCGTCGTGCTCAGGGGCTTCGGCCATTACCAGGTCTATGCCAAGCCGGCCTTCGACGAGGTCATGCGCGAGACCACCGACTGGTATCGCCACCACTTGCCGGCGCGGTGAGCCTGAGGCGCGGCCTCAGGCGTACAGCACCCGGCCGGCGCGCGCCGGTCATGGCGCCCCCCTCATAGGTCACCTCGCCATTGACGACCGTCCACAGGATGCCGCTCGACGGCATGACGAAGCGCTTGCCGCCGCCGGGGAGATCCTGGCGCCTGACCGGCCGCTCGGGCGAGCCCACCATGCGGGGATCGAAGATCGCGATGTTGGCGGCGAGCCCCGCCGCGAGCCGGCCGCGGTCGCGGATGCCGAAGAGATCCGCCGGCTGCGCGGTCAGGCGATAAATGGCGTGCTCGAGCGACATCAGCTCGTTGCCGCGCACCCATTTGCCGAGCAGATAGGTGCAGTAGCCGGCATCGCACATCAGATCGACAGGGGCGCCGCCATCGCCGAGGGCAAGCAACGTGGCGGGGTCCTTGAGGAGCGCCGCCACCCGGTCGTCGGCGACGTTCAAAAACAGCAAGGTGAACTCGGTCTCGAGCGCGTCCTCGAGCGCGAGATCAGGAAGCGGCTCGACTATTGGGAGAAGCTGAGGCGGAAGAAAGAGCCGTAACGCGCCACGAACGGCTTCTCATCGGCGCGGCTCGCCTTTATCATGGGCGCGTCTTGGGGAGACGATCCATGCGCATGTCCGCTGCCGCGGCGTTGGCCGCGATATTGCTCGCCGCTCTAGGCGTGGGCGCGCCCTCTGTCGCTCAGAGCCGCGCGCCGACGCAGCTGGCCCAGGCGGTTTCGGGCGAAGAGGCCAACCGGCGCGGCGACGCCGCTTATGACCGCAAGGATTATGCCGAGGCGATGCGCTGGTACCGCGTCGCGGCGCAAGAGGGATACGCGTTGGGCGAAGCCAATATCGGCTTCCTCTATGCCAAGGGCTTCGGCGTGAAGCAGGATTTCAAGGAGTCGGTGCGCTGGTACCTCATGGCGGCGGAGCATGGCCAGGTCGAGGCGCAGCACAATCTCGGGCTCAAGTATGCCAACGGCCAGGGCGTCGCGCAGGACATGGCGCAGGCGCGCTACTGGATGGAGAAATCCGCGGCCGGCGGCGATGCCGCCGCGAAGCAGTGGCTCGCCGACCACCCGAAATAGCGGGCTGAGCCCGAGGCCTGGCCTCAGGCGCGCAGCACCCGCCCGGCCCGCGCGCCGGTCATGGCGCCCGCTTCATAGGTCACCTCGCCATTGACGACCGTCCACAGGATGCCGCTCGACGGCATGACGAAGCGCTTGCCGCCGCCGGGGAGATCCTGGCGCCGCACCGGCCGCTCGGGCGAGCCCACCGTGCGGGGATCGAAGATCGCGATGTCGGCGGCAAGCCCGGCGGCGAGCCGGCCGCGGTCGCTTATGCCGAAGAGATCGGCGGGCTGCGCCGTCAAGCGATGGACGGCGTGCTCCAGCGACATCAGCTCCTTGGCGCGCACCCATTTGCCGAGGAGATAAGTGCAATAGCCGGCGTCGCACATGAGATCGACATGGGCGCCGCCATCGCCGAGGGCGAGCAACGTGGCGGGGTCCTTGAGGAGGGCCGCCACGCGATCATCGGCCACGTTTAGAAACAGCAAGGTGAATTCGGTCTCGAGCGCGTCCTCGAGCGCGATGTCGAGAAAGGTGTCGACGCCGTCCTTGCCGCGCTCCGCCGCGATATCGGCGATGCTGCGCCCTTCCAGCGGCTTGAGGCGGGGCGAGGCCGCCTGGTTGACGCTGATGAGCTGCCAATTGCCGCTGAAGACGCGCGGCTGGCGCAGCTCGGCGCGGAACGCGTCGCGGAAGCCGCCGCCGCGATAGAATTCCATCTGCTCCGCCACCGGCTTGTTGAAGACCGGCGCCCAGCTGTCGAAGGAAGCGAACGAGAACGGCATCTTCAGCGAGACTTCGCGGGTCAGCGGCCGGGGGCAGGTCTGCGGCACCGCGCCGCGCCGGATCAGCGGCTCGATCCGGCGCCGCGACTGGGTGCAGGCCTCGGGCATGTCGTCGCGCTCGAGCAGCGCCAGGAAGGTGACGGGGCGGCCGCTTTCGCTCAGCATGAAATCGAGCAGCGCGTAATCCTCGTCCGAGACGACGGAGACGCGCGGCGTCAGCGCGATCTCGATGGTGCCGGCGCCGAGCTCCTGGAGCGCGTTGCAATAGGCCTTCATCTCGTCACGGCTGGCGTTGCGGCAGGCGAGCGGCCTGCCCTGATGGCCGATATGCTGGGTCAGCGCCGTGGTCGAGAACCCGAGCGCGCCCGCACCGACCGCCTCTTTCAGCAGCGCCTTGATGCAGCCGGTC
>JASHTP010000521.1 GCA_030040495.1 Alphaproteobacteria bacterium | reverse complement strand
GATTGGCGTCCACCGCCTTGCCCTCGTCGCGGATCGCCGCCGCGTACGCCTCGGCCGCGATCGGCAGCCGGCCGGAGCCGGCGATCGCGCCCAGCATCACGGCGTTGAGCGCGCTCTCGGCCCGGCGCGCCGTCTCCTCCATGTCGAAGAGGATGTGGCTCTGCGCCTGCTCCTCGACCGCCTTCATCAGCCGGCCGATGTCGAAGCGGCCGTCGCCCATCGCCATGCGCTCGGCGACGGCGTAGATGCGGTGGGTCGAGGCGATGACGGTGGTTCGCTCGCGGGTGGCGAAGCCCTGGGCGATGACCCGCCCGGCCTCGAGCAGCTCGCTCGCCACCAGCATGTCGATGTCGCCGACGCCGGGCACCAGCGACAGCACCGGCCGCTGGCCGCCGAGGGCGCTCCACGGAGCGGGCCAGATCTCGACGTAATAGGTGGTGGCGCCAGTGCGCTGCGCCACGCCGGGGATCGACGTGCTCTGCACCGGCAGGCCGCTCGCCGCCGCGGCGTCGACGATCCAGCCGGTGAGCACGCCGCCGCCCTCGCCGCCGAGCGCGGCGATGAGCAGCGTCACCGGCCGCGCCGGCGCGCTCATGCCGCCTTCCTCTCGCCGCCGAGCCAGGCGACGGCGCGGCGGCGCAGGCGGTGGAGCGCGCGGTCCCAGCGGCTCGGGTTGCGGATGGTCTCGGCGCGGTAGAAGGAGGGACAGAGCACGGCGGCGTGCGCCACCTCGCCGCAGAGGCCGCAGCCGACGCAGCTCTCGATCACGCTCGCCACCGGGTCGGTGCGCAGCGGATCCGGGCTCGGTTTGACGGTGAGCGAGGGGCAGCCGGAAAGGCGGATGCAGGAATGGTCGCCGGTGCAGATCTCGTCGTCGACGCCGTAGCGCGTCCTGACCACGCGCCCGCCGCGCGCCAGCATCGCCGCCTCCTCGCCGCGCAGCCGGCGCTGGCGCGCGAGCTGGCATTCGCCGTCGGCGATGATCACCTTGAGGCCGCGCTCGACGGTCCGCATCGCCTCCTTCAGCGTCGCCAGCATGGTGGCGACGTTGTAGGTGCGCACCTTCCTGAGCCACTTGACGCCGAGCGAGCGCAGCGTCGCCTCGATGTTCATGCCCGGCGCCGCCCCGCTGCGGCCCGCCGCGCTCGACGGCATGTATTGCTGTCCGGTCGCCGAGGTGTAGCCGTTCTGCATCACCACCAGCACGCCGTCGCCCTTGTTGAAGAGGTTGCTGGCGACGCCGGTGACGATGCCGTTGTGCCAGAACCCGCCGTCGCCCATCACCGCGATCGGCCGCCGGTCGAGATTGGGCCCGACCGCGGCGGCGCTGGCGAGGCTCATGCCGTAGCCAAGGATCGAGTTGCCCATGCTGAAGGGCGCGAAGGTGGCGAAGGAGTGGCAGCCGATGTCGGCGCTGATATGGGTCGGGCCGATCTCGCGCTGCATCAGCTTCAGCGCGCTGAACACCGGCCGTTCCGGGCAGCCGGTGCAGAAGGTCGGCGGCCGCTGCGGCAGCTCGCCGACCGCGGCGGCGGCGTCGCGCTTGCCGGCGATGAGGCGCGCGACCTCGCCGCCGGCTGCGTCGGCGTCGATCCCGCCCGGCCGCGTCTCGCCGAGGAAGGCGGCGACGCCCTGGAGCAGCGCCTCGGCGTTGTACTCGCCGACGGTCGGCAGACAGCCCTTGCCGAGGACGCGCGCCTGAAGGTCGGCGCGGCGCAGGATGACGTTCACCTGCTGCTCGATATAGTCGGGGAAGCCCTCCTCGACGACGAGGAGCGCGCGCTTGCCGGCGGCGAATGCCGTCACCTCCTCGGGGATCAGCGGGTAGACGACGTTCAGCACGTAGATCGGCACGCGCGTCGCGCCGAACCCGTCGGCGAGGCCGAGCCGCGACAGCGCCCGCAGCAGCGAATTGTAAAGGCCGCCCTGGACGACGATGCCGATCTCGCCGATCTCGCCGGCGAAGAGCTCGTTGAGCCGCTCGGCGCGGATGAAGGCCCGCGCCGCGGGCAGCCGCTCCTCGATCTTGAGCCGCTCCTGCGCGAAGGTGGCGGGCGGATGGGCGAGGCGGCCATACTCGAAGCGCGGCGGGCCGGCGATCGGCGCGAGCTTCGAATGCGCCGGCCGGACATTGTCCTTGGCGACGAACTCGCCGCTGACGTGGCAGGCGCGGATGCGGAGCTCCATCATCACCGGCGCGTGGCTCGCCTCGGAGAGCTCGAAGCCCTTCTCCACCAGGCGGACGATGGTCGGCAGGTCCGGCCGGGGATCGAGCAGCCAGATCGAGGATTTCATGGCAAAGGCGTGGCTGCGCTCCTGGATCACGCTGGCGCCTTCGCCGTAATCCTCGCCGACGACGATGAGCGCGCCGCCCCTGACGCCGGGCGAAGCGAGGTTCGAGAGCGCGTCGGACGCGACGTTGGTGCCGACGATCGACTTCCAGGTCACCGCGCCGCGCAAGGGATAGTTGATCGAGGCGCCGAGCATGGCCGCGGCCGAGGCCTCGTTGGTGCAGGTCTCGAGATGGACGCCGAGGCCGCCGATGATGTCCTCGGCCTCGACCAGCACGTCGAGCAGATGCGACACCGGCGCGCCCTGGTAGCCGCCGACATAGCTGACGCCGGACTGCAGCAGCGCCTTGGTGACGGCGAGGATGCCCTCGCCGCGGAAGATTTCGCCCTCGCCGAGCTTGAGCGCTTCGATTTCCTTCTTGAACGAGCGTTCCATGGTGCACCTCGCCGCTACATGTGCGACGGCAGATATGTGGCAATGATGGGAAAGGCGATGAGGATGACAAGCCGCAGGATGTCGGTGGCGATGAAGGGCAGCACTCCGGAGAAGATGGTGAGGAAGCTCACTTCGGGCACCACCGTCTTGATGACGAAGACGTTCATCCCGACCGGCGGATGGATGAGGCCGAGCTCGACGGTCATAACGATGATAACGCCGAACCAGATGGGATCGAAGCCCAGCGCCTGCACCACCGGGAAGATGATCGGCACGGTGAGGATGATCATCGCCAGCGCGTCCATCAGGCAGCCGAGCACGAGATACATCACCATGATCAGCGCGAGCACGCCGTAGCGGCCGAGGCCGAGCCCGGTGAGCAGTTCGGTGACGCGCTGCGGCGTCTGGGTAACGGTCAGGAAATAGCCGAAGAGCAGCGCGCCGATCAGCACCGTGAAGATCGCGGCGGCGGTGCGCGTCGCGTGCAGCAGCGCCTGCAGGAACTGCGGCCAGCTCAGCCGGCGCATCAGCACGCTGATCAGGATGGCGCCGCTCGCGCCCACGCCGCCCGCCTCGGTGGGGGTGAAGACGCCGCCATAGAGCCCGCCGATCACCAGCACGAACAGCAGCAGCGGCGCCCACACCTCGCGCAGCGAGTGGCGCCGCTCGCGCCACGTGCTGCGCTTTCCCGCCGGCAGGAAGCGCGGGCGGACCAGCCCGATCACGGCGATGGTGGCGATATACATCGAGACCGCGAGCAGGCCGGGCAGGATCCCGGCGATGAACAGCTTGCCGATGTCCTGCTCGGTGATGAGGCCATAGACCGCGAGCACGGTCGAGGGCGGGAACATCGCGCCCAAGGTGCCGCCGGCGGCGATGACGCCGGTGGAGAAGGAGCGCGGATAGTCGAAGCGCCGCATCTCGGGATAGGCCACCGTCGAGAAGGTGGCCGCGGTCGCCACCGACGAGCCCGAGATCGCCGCGAAGCCGGCGCAGGCGGCGATGGTGGCGAGCCCGAGCCCGCCGCGGAAATGCCCGACGAAGGCGTTGGCCGAGCGGAAGAGCTGGCGGCTCATGCCCGAGGCCGAGACCACCGCGCCCATCAGCAGGAACATCGGAATGACGCCGAAGGAATAGTCGGCCACCGTGCGCATCGAGGTCTGGCCGATCATCTTCAGCGCCGGGTAGCCGCCGACGATCCAGCCGAAGCCGGTGACGCCCACCAGCCCCATCGCCATGCCCACCGGCACGCGCAGCAGCATCAGCGCGAACAGCGCGACGAAGCCGGTGATGGCGATGGCGTCGGTGCCGAGCGTCATTTCATTCGACGGATTTGAGCGGCGTCACGCCCAGCGCTTCCGGCCGCACGATCAGCCGGACGGTGCGGATGGCGATGAGCAGCACGGCGGACACGTCGCCGAGCCAGGCGACGAAGAAGAACGGCCAGGTCGGCAGATGCAGATCGTAGGTCAGCACATGGTCGGCGCGCGTCGACAGCACCTTGTCGAACAGCATCACCGTGTGGACGCTCACCACCAGCAGCAGCACCAGCGTGGCGAAGACGTCGATCACTCGCTTCATCCTGGGGCCGGCGGCGGTCCATACGAGATCGACGGTGATGTGCGTGCCGCGATAGCTGGTCGCGGCGATGCCCCAGAAGATCAGGATGCCGAGCAGCAGCCGGCCGAAATCGTAGCTGTCGGGGATCGACCAGCTGAAGAATTTGCGCAGCAGCACCGAGACGAAGATGTCGGCGGCGACGATGGCGACGAAGAGCGCCGCCAGCAGCTCGATGCCGTCGATGAAGCGGTCCATGCGGCTGCGCTTGGCGCGCGCCGGCGCGGCGGCGGGCGTGTTCATCGCCCGCCCGCCGCCGGCCAGGTGTCGCTCGGCCGCCGCCTCATCCCGTCCTCAGTAGGCCGCGTTGTACTTCTTGAGGTCGGCCTTGAGGTCGGCGAGCGCCTTCGCCGGGTCGATGCCGGTTTTGCGCGCGCTCTCTTCCCACTCCTTGGTGAGCGGCGCCGCCGCCTTGCGCCATTCGGCGAGCTGCGCCGGGCTGATCGAATAGACCTCCTGGCCCGGTTCCTTCTTGATCAGGTCGCGCCCGGCGGCTTCCCAGTCGGCCCAGGGGGCGGCGATCTTCTCCGCCCAGTCGGCGGTGCAGTGATCGTCGACCGCCTTCTTCTGCATCGGCGACAGCGCCTCGTACTTCGCCTTGTTCATCACCCAGACGAAGCCGGTGACGTAGAGCGGCGCGTCCATGTGGTACTTGGTCGCCTTGTCGATGCCGAACAGGATCAGCGAGTGCCACGGGAAGGTGATGGCGTCGGCGACGCCGCGCGCGATCACGTCGCGCGCCTCCGGCGCCGAGGCCTGCACGTTGGTGCCGCCCAGCCGCGTCACCAGCTCGCCGATCGTGTCGTCGGCCGGCCGCACCTTGAGGCCCTTGATGTCGGCCGGCACCATGATCTTCTTGTCGCGCGAGTTGAACACGCCGGGGTCGTGGACGAAGGCGAGGCAGTAATGCACGTCGCCCATCTCCTTTGCGGCGTACTGGCGATACCAGACGTCGAGCGCGCGCGAGCCGCCTTTGGCGTTCGACATCAGGAAGGGCAGGTCGGCCGCGGCGAAGATCGGGAAGCGGCCGGGCTGGTAACCGGGATTGACATAGGCGAAGTCGGCGATGCCGTCCTTCGCCATGTCGTAATGGTCGACCGCCTTGCCGAGCTGCTGCGCCGGGAAGATGGTGGATTTGATCGTGCCGCCGGACTCCTTGGCGAGATCGGCCGCCCAGGCCTCCAGCGCCGGCTGGAGCGGATGCGACGGCGGAACCCAGTGCGAGAGCTTGAGCTCGACCACCGGGTCGGCCGCCGAGGCGCTTGCCGCGGCAAGCAGCGTTGCCGCCAAAGCGCCGGCCAATACGCATGTCTTCATCGTCTCCTCCCGTGCCGCTTAATCATGATTGTTGGTAGTCAAACTATTCGCATCCTACCCCAAGATCGTTGCCGCTCGCAACCGTGCCTCACAGCAGCGCCATGGCGAGGCGGCGGAGCGTGCGGATGAACTCGGCCTTGTGCTTGAGGCCGACGAGCTCGTCGAGCATCCGGTCATGCGCCCTGGCGTGGAGCGTCAGCTCCTCGAGCAGCGTCTTCCCCTTGACGGTGAGCGACAGCGCGTAGCTGCGCCGGTCGCTGGCGACGCGCCGCCGCTTCACCAGCGAGCGGCGCACGAGGTCGTTGAGCGCCGGCGTCAGGGTCGACTTGTCGCGTCCCGCGGCGCGGCCGAGTGCCGTCTGCGAGATGCCGGGATTCTCGCCGATCAGCGCCAGCACGGCGAAGCGACCGGGGCGCATCTTGTAGTCGCGGACGCGCCGGGCGAAGGCCTGGAACGACGCCTCCTGGGCGAGGCGCAGATGGAAGCCGATGAAGTCGGCGAGCGGGCCGAGCCGCAGCGTCTCTTCCGCGGCGGCGCCGCGCGCGCCACGCGGCCCGGTCTTGCCGAGGCTCTTGGCCATGGCCGTGACTTCCTCCTGCCGGGGGTTTTAGCACGTTTCGCGGCGGCCGCGACCGGTGTAGCGTGGGGGCCGGAGGGGACGCGCATGGCGGAGGATACGGGCTTTCTCTCGGCGGGCGAACTCGCCGCGCGCTATCGCGCCGGCAGCCTGTCGCCGGTCGATTCGGTCGAGACGGCGCTGACGCGACTCGCCCGGCTCGAGCCCGTGCTCAACGCCTTCCAGCGCGTCGACGCCGAGGGCGCGCGCCAGGCGGCGCGGCAATCGGCCGAGCGCTGGCGGCGGGGCACGCCGCGCTCGGCGCTCGACGGCGTGCCGGTTTCGGTCAAGGACACGCTGCTGGCCGCCGGCTGGCCGACCCTGCACGGCTCGCGCACCGTCGATCCCGCGCAGAGCTGGCGCGAGGATGCGCCCGGGGTGGCGCGGCTGCGCGAGGCGGGCGTGGTGCTGATCGGCAAGACCACCACCCCCGAATTCGGCTGGAAGGCGCTGACCGACAGCCCACTCAAAGGGGTGACGCGCAACCCCTGGAATCCCGACATTACTCCCGGCGGCTCCAGCGGCGGCGCCGCCGCCTCGCTCGCTGCCGGCATCGGCGCGCTGGCGCTCGGCACCGATGGCGGCGGCTCGATTCGCATCCCGGCGAGCCATTGCGGCCTTTTCGGCTTCAAGCCGAGCTTCGGCCGCGTGCCGCTTTACCCGCACAAGAGCCCGTTCGGCACGGTGATCTCGAACGGGCCGCTGGCGCGCTCGGTCGAGGACGCGGCGCTGATGCTGAACGCGCTGGCGAAGCCGGATGCGCGCGACGTGACGGCGCTGCCTTACGAGGAACGCGACTGGTGCCAAGGGCTCGAGGACGGCGTCAAGGGGCTGCGCATCGCCTTCGCTCCGGGCCTCGGCGGCGCCGAGCCCGGCGCCGAGGTGCTGCGGCCGGTGCGCGAGGCGGTGCGGCTTTTGGGCGAGCTCGGCGCCGCGGTCGCCGAGACCGGCGAGGTCATCGACCGGCTGCAGCCGACGTTCGAGCCCTACTGGCTCGCCGGCTTCGCCCACACGCTGCGCCAGATCCCGCGCGACAGGCACGAGCTGCTCGATCCCCGCTTCCGCCTCCTCGCCGAGCAGGGCCTTGCGGTCGGGCTCGAGGCCTATTGCGCCGGCGCCATGGCGCGGCTCCATCTCGCCGAGCGGCTGCAGGCCTTCCACGCCGACTACGATCTGCTGGTGACGCCGGTACTGCCGGGTCCGCCGCCGCCGGTGACGACGCCCTATCACTCGGCCTCCTACGACCGCTGGCGGGACGCCGTGCCCTATACGCTGCCGTTCAACCTCGCCGGCAATCCCGCGGCGTCGATCCCGTGCGGGCTCAGCGAGGCGGGCTTGCCGGTCGGCGTGCAGATCGCCGGCCCGCGCTTTGCCGACGCGCTGGTGCTGCGCGCGAGCCGCGCGCTGGAGCAGGCGCTGCGCTGGCCTGTGCCGCACCCGCTGCTCGCGGCAAGCCTGGAGCGGATCGCGGGCTAATCGAGCGGGCAGCGCGGAAAGGGCTGCGCCTGCTCGAAGGCGCGGGTGGCGCGCAGCACCAGCGCGTCGTCATACATGCGGCCGACGATCTGCAGCCCGATCGGCAGGCCGGATTTGGTGAGGCCGCAGGGCACGCTCGCCGCCGGCTGGCGCGTCAGGTTGAAGGGATAGCTGAACGGCGCCCAGTCGATCCATTCGCGCTGCGTCGCGGGATCGCTCAAGAGCTCGCCCGCCTTCAGCGCCGGCACCGCGACGCTTGGCGTCAGCAGCAGATCATAGCGCCGGTGGAACCTGGCCATCACCAGCGACAGCGTGCCGCGCACCGCGTCGGCGGCGAGATAGTCGAGGGCGCTGAGCCGCGCGCCCTGCTGCGCCGCGGCGTCGAGGCCGGGATCGATGCGCTTTCGCTCCTCGGCGGAGTAGGCGCCCATCGCTTTGGCCGCGCCAGCCCACCACAAGGTGAGCCAGGCGCGCGCGGGATCGTCGAAGACGTGCTCCACCGTCTCGATCTCGGCGCCGAGCTCGGCGAAGCGGCGCGTCGCCGCCGCCACCGCGACCGCGATCTCGGGGTCGACGCGCGCATAGCCGAGGGTCGGGCTGAAGGCGATGCGGAGCCCCTTGACGCCGGCGTCGATGCCCTGGCGCCAGTCGCGGCCGTCGGGCGGCACGGCATAGACGTCGCGATCGTCGGCGCCGGCGATGACGGTGAGGAGCAGCGCCAGATCGGTCACGCTGCGCGCCATCGGCCCGTTATGGGCGACGAGGCCGAAGACGCTCGGCGGGTAGTGCGGCACGCGGCCGAAGCTCGGCTTCAGGCCGGCAAGCCCGCAAAAGGCGCACGGGACGCGGATCGAGCCGCCGCCGTCGGTGCCGAGCGCCAGCGGGCCGATGCCGGCGGCGAGCGCCGCCGCCGCGCCGGCGCTCGAGCCGCCCGGCGTGTGCGCGAGGTTCCAGGGATTGCGGGTGATGCCGGTGAGCGGGCTGTCGCCCAGCGCCTTCCAGCCGAATTCCGGCATGGTGGTCTTGCCGAGGAGCACCGCGCCCGTCTCGCGCAGCCGCGCCACCGGCGGGCCGTCCTCGTCCCAGGCCTGGTCGCGCCTCACCAAGGTCGAGCCGCGCAAGGTCGGCCAGCCCTTGGTGAGGAAGAGGTCCTTGATCGTCACCGGCACGCCGTCGAGCAAACCCTTGGGCGCGCCCGAGAGCCAGCGCGCCTCGGCCGCCCGCGCCTCGGCGAGCGCGCTCTCCCGCGCCACCAGCACGAAAGCGTTGATTTCGGGCTCGAGCCGGTCGAGGCGGCGCAGCAGCGCCTCGGTCACCTCGACCGGCGACAGCGTCTTCCGGCGATAGGCCTCGACCAGCTCGCTCGCCGTCAGGAACGCGATCTCACGCTCGGAAGTCTCGGTCACGATTCAACTCCGCACAGCAGGTCCACTATCGGTCAAGCCGCAGGCCCCCGACAAGCGGGGGCGCTCAGTCTTCGTCGGGCAGCCGTTGCCTTCGCCGGTGCCGGCCGCGATGATGGGCGGCATGGACGGGTTGGGGCCCAACGAGGCGCTCATCGGCCGGAAGGGGAGCCGCTTCGCGCTCGACACGCCGGCGCTGCTCGTCGATCTCGACGCGCTCGAGCGCAACATCTCGGCGATGGCGGCGCATGCGCGCGCTGTCGGCGTGGCGCTCCGGCCGCACGCCAAGACGCACAAATCGGTGCGCATCGCCGGGATGCAGGTGGCGGCGGGCGCGCTCGGCATCTGCTGCGCCACCTTGGGCGAGGCCGAGGCGATGGTCGCGGGCGGGATTCCCGGCGTGCACATCACCTCGCCGCAGGTGACGCCGCCCAAGATCGCGCGGCTGACGGCGCTCAACGCGCGCGCCGAGCGCGGCCTCAGCGTGGTCGTCGACCATCCCGACAACCTCGCCGCCCTCGACCGCGCCGCCCAGGCGGCGCGGCGCCCGCTCGCGGTGCTGGTCGACTTCTCCGCCGGGCACGGCCGCACCGGCTGCGCCGACGAGCAGGATCTCATGCGCCTGGCGCGCGCCGCGGTCGCGGCCGAAGGGCTCGTCTTCCGCGGCATCCAGTCCTATTCCGGCAATCTCCAGCACATCCCCGAGCGCGCCCAACGCCGCGCCCGCGCCCTCGCCCGGCTCGAGCAGCTCGGCGGCATGGTGCG
>JASHTP010000520.1 GCA_030040495.1 Alphaproteobacteria bacterium | reverse complement strand
GCGGCGGTCGCCAACATCGAGCGCCTGGCGGGGGCGATCGGCGGCCACGCCGCCCAGATCGAGAAATCGGCCGGGCGCGACCTCGCCGCCGCAACCGACCGGCTGGCTGGGCAGGTGGCGGTGGTCGAGACCGTGGTCGAGCGCGCCTTCACCGCCAGCGGCGACCGACTGGCGAGCCGCGCCGGCGAGCTCGAGGCGACGCTCATCGACGGCTTCGAGCGCGCCGCCGAGCGCACCGCCGCCGAGCTGGGCCGCGCCGGCGACAAGCTGATGCGCGAAGCGACCGCCGGCGCCGATCGCATCGCCGGCGAGATCGGCGCCTTCGAGGCCATGGTCGCGCGCAGCACCAGCGCGGCGGGCGACCGGCTGGCCGAAGCCGCGGGCGCCGCCGAGCAGCAGCTCGCCCAGGTGTCGGCGCGGCTCGACGCCTCGACCGGCCGCCTCGACGAGACGGCGCGGCGCAGCGCCGAGGCGCTCCATGCCGAGACCGAGGCGCTGCTCGTCGCCTCCGACAAGGCGGCGGCACAGGTTGAGGTGCTCGCCACCACTTTCCGCAACTACGCCGCCGACCTCACCCGCCACACCGAGCAGAGCGCGAGCCAGGCGGAGTTGCTCGGCAGCACGCTCGCCCGCCAGGCGCACACGCTGCGCAACGCCGCCGTCGATGCGCTGGCGCGCGTCAAGGAGGGCGGCGAGGCCTTCGGCGCCAATGCCGAGCATCTGGCCGCCGCGGCGCGCAACGCCAGCGCCCGCGTCGAGGAGGTGGGCGAGGCGCTGCGCCAGCAGGCGCGCGACCTGCTCGCCGCCAGCGAGCAGTCGGCGGTGCGCGTGCAGGCGGTCGGCGAATCGCTGCGCCAGCGCAGCCAGGACATCTCCGCCGTCGTCCAGGGCACCATCGCCACCGTGCGCCAGGCGGTCGACAGCTTCCGCGAAAGCAGCGAGGCGCTCACCGGCTCGGCCAACCAGGCCGCCACCAAGGTGGGCGAGGCGGCGAGCGGGCTGCGCGGCCAGGCCACCGAGCTGCACACCATCGCCGACCAGGCGACGGCGAAGATGCGCCGCGCCGGCGAGAGCTTCGATCAGCAGGCCGACCGGCTCGCCGGCGCCTCGGCCGAGGCGAGCACGGCGCTGACCGGCGTCGGCGAGATGCTGCAGCAGCACATGGACGGGATGAAGGAAGGCACGGAGTCGGCGGTGGCCCAGGTGACGCAGCTCCACGATGCCTTCACCCAGCAGCTCGGCCGGCTCAACGCCGCGCGCAACGCGGTCGCCTCCCAGGTCGCCGAGATCCGCAGCCTGCTGCAGCAGCAGTCGCAGGAGCTGGCGCGCTCCTCGGAGACGGCGGTGCAGCGCTCGGCCCAGGTCGGCGACGCCTTCCGCGAGCATGCGCGGCTGCTCAAGGACAGCGCTACCGAAGCCGGCAGCCAGGCCGAGGCGATGGCGGTGGTGATGCAGCGCCAGGTGCGCGACCTGCACGCCATCGCCGACAATCTGTCGTCGCTCACCGCCACCATCAACGAGACCATGCAGGCCGGCGCCGGCGAGGTGACGCAGGCGACCGACCGCGCCGGCACCAAGATCGCGGAGATCGGCCAGGCGCTCGCCGAGCAGAGCCGCGCCGTCACCCAGGCGAGCGAGCTGGCGGGGCTGCGTCTGGGGCAGAGCGCCGACCTGTTGCGCCAGCGCGCCGGCGAGGTGCAGGAGACCGCCGACCGCACCGCGGCCAAGCTCGGCGAGCTCGGCGACCGCTTCACCGAGCGCGCCCAGCAGGTGGCCGGGGTCAGCGACATGGCGAGCGGCAAGCTGCGCGACAGCAGCGCCGCCTTCCGCCAGCAGGTGCAGGACCTCGCCGCCACCGCCGACCGCATCGCCGCCCGGCTGCAGGATGCGAGCGAGCATCTGAACGAGCGCGCCGCCGCGGTCGCCAATGCCGGCGACCTCGTCGCCGGCCGGCTGCAGGAGCTGGGCGAAGCGGCGCGGGCGCAGGCCACCAACCTCACGGTGGCCGCCGAGTCCGCCTCGACGCGCGGCGACCAGGTGAACGAGGCGCTGCGCCGCCAGCTGCGCGACCTCGCCGCGGCGGCGGAGCATACCGGCAGCCAGCTCGTCGAGGTGCGCAACGCGCTGCGCGAGCAGACCAGCGAGCTCAACGGCGCCACCGACAAGACGGTGGAGCGGCTGCGCGACATCGGCGACACCTTCCGCCGCCACTCCGGCGAGCTCATTTCGGCCACCGACCGCGCCGGGGTCAAGGCGAAGGACGCGGCGGCGCTGTTCGAGACCCAGACGGAGTCGCTGCTGAAGGCGGCAAGCGACGCGTCGGCCGAGGCGCAGCGCGTGCGCGAGGCGGCGATCCAGACGCAGCAGGACACCTTCCTCAAGGCCGCCACCTTCATCATCGAGACGCTGCAGTCGATCGCCGTCGACCTCAACCGCGTGCTCGACCAGAGCATCCCGGACTCGGTGTGGAAGCGTTTCCATGCCGGCGACCGCGGCATCTTCACCCGCCAGCTGCTGCAGATGCAGGAGAAGAACGCGGGTTCGTTGATCAAGAAGAAGTTCGAGGAGGATCCGGGCTTCCGCGACTACGTCCTGCGCTACCTGAACCAGTTCGAGACCCTGCTCGCCCAGGCGCGGGAATGCGACCACATGGACGTGCTCGGCGCCACCTTCGTCACCGCGGATGTCGGCAAGCTCTACCTCATCCTCTCCAACGCGGTGGGAAGACTGAAGCACTGAGGCGGCGGGACGGCTCCGCCGCCGGCAAAAAAAGGGCGGCTCCGGAGAGCCGCCCTCGCAGGAACGAACCGAGCCCTTACGCCGCTTTCTGGTCGATCGTGCGCGGACCGCCGCCGCTGGCGATCTCGATCTTGCGCGGCTTCATCGCCTCGGGAATCTCGCGCGCGAGGTCGACATGGAGCAGGCCGTTGTCGAGGCTGGCGCCGACGACCTTGATGTGGTCGGCGAGCTGGAAGCGCTGCTCGAAGGCGCGCCGGGCGATGCCGCGATGGAGATACGCCTTCTTCTCGTCCTCTTTCTTGGAGCGGCCGCTGATCAGCAGCGCGTTCTCCTTGACGGTGATCTCGAGCTCGTCGGGCGAGAAGCCGGCCACCGCCATGGTGAGGCGATAGGCGTTCTCGCCGGTGCTCTCGATGTTGTAGGGCGGATAGGCGCTGCCGGCATCGACCCGCGTCGCCGTGTCGGCGAGGCGCATCAGCCGGTCGAAACCGATGGTGGAACGGAAAAGCGGGGAGAGATCGAAGCTGTCCATGACCATATCCTCCGGATGAGCAACATGGGGTAGCGCTCGGGCCCGCCGAAACGGCCGGGCGACCGGCGCGGCCGGACCCGCAAAGGGCATCCGACCGATATCGAAATGGTCATTCCGCGGCGCCGTTCAAGAGGGAGCGCGCGCCGTTAACCCTGTTGAGGGCTGGCCCGGCCGCCGGCGGAATGCTAGAGCATTTGCCTCGGGGGGAAAGGAGCCAGGGGCGTGCAGGCGACGGCGTTCTTCGGCAAGACCTATGGCGAAGCGATGGATCTGCTCGTCGAGACGCGCGACTACCTCGCCCATCGCGAGCCGATCGACCGGGAGAACCTGATGCCGCTCGAGCGGCTGCGCTTCTGCGGCGAGACCATGCGCCTCACCGCGCGGATGACGCAGATCATGGCCTGGCTCCTGGCGCAGCGCGCGGTCCATGCCGGCGAGATCAGCCAGCAGGAAGCGCTCGGCGACCATCGGCCGCTGGCCGAGCACGAGATCTGCATGGACGGCGTGGCGGCGGTCTCCGCATCGGTGCCGCGGCGGCTCGCCAGCCTGCTCGACCGCAGCCAGCGCCTCTATGTCCGCGTCGCGCGCCTCGACGAGCTGGCGCGCCGCCAGCTCGCCTAGCACCGATCTCGAAGATGGGGACGACCGAGCGGCGGCGTCTGCCGCGCCGGACCTACTTCTTGACGCCGAGGGCGCCGAAGCGCTTGTTGAAGCGCGCGAGCTGGCCGCCGCTGTCGACCAGTCGCTGCTGCCCGCCGGTCCAGGCCGGGTGCGACTTCGAATCGATCTCCAGACGCAGGGTGTCGCCCGGCTTGCCGTAGGTCGAGCGCGTCTTGTAGCTCGTGCCGTCGG
>JASHTP010000519.1 GCA_030040495.1 Alphaproteobacteria bacterium | reverse complement strand
TGGCACGAAGCTGCGGTACAACGACACGCACGGAGAAGTCCGCAGTAGAATGAAAAGCGGCCATGCCGCCGACGTCGTGCCACCGCGGCCTTTGACCCAAGGCAATCGGCATCGACCGCGAGCAAAGGTCGACTCACGATTGTCTCTCGGCCGCTCGGTCGGAAGGTGGGCGCATCGGATCACGCCAAGCTCGCGCGCATAGCTTCGGTTGCATCAACGCTTTTGTAGGCGCGACAGCCAATCGGCGACGGGGTCGCCGCTGCTCATGTCGGCCTGAACCAGCCCGTCGATCATGAAAGTGGGCGATACATGGATCCCGTTCTGGCGGGCATATTTACAGTGCCACTTCACCTCACGGTCGAGATCGGGGATCGCGAAAGCCTCGGCAATTTTCACGCCGCTGTAGCGCTCGATCCGCCTGATGATGTCGTTGGGCGTAGCATCAAGATTCGACCCGCTGCAATGGCGGTCGAATTCAAATTCTTCACGATGCGCGGCTACCGCGGCCATGACAGATTTCGCTGCTGCCTTCCCGCTTTCGAGGGTCGAGGCGGCCAGGATGCACCGCACGATCACGCCCGAGTACATGTGCCAAGGCTGGGAGTGAAGGCGGATCTTGATAGTGATGCGGTCCTCGCCCGCTTGGCCGAGAAGGTCGTCGAGTTTGCCGAACGCCTTGACTGAAAATGGGCAGGTCGGTTCCAGGAACACCTCGAAGACGCTAGGCCCGTGGCCCCAGACAAGCGGATCGGCGCGCCATACATTCTTCATACGATCTTTCCTCCATCACCTGGTTGGCACGCGGCGCCGATCTTTTTATCCCGTTCGATGATGGCACTCCACTCGAAGCCTGGCATATCCCAGCCAACGGTTGCGACAGCAACAACCGCCGGTCAGTCGCCGATCAACGTCCTCATCGACCCGAATGTCGGCTAGGGCACATAGCTGTCGACAGCGGCGCCGGTTCCCGCGTCGAGCGCCATCTGCGTCGAGGAGAAACTGGCCCCATAGAGCGCCTTGCCGCTATCGACCGGGTCGAGCGCGCCGGTGGTCCAGCTCGCCAGCGGCGATGCGAGGAAGAGCGCGAGCGCCGCGCAATCCGCGAGCGTGCCGAAGCGGCGCAGCGGCACGCGGCTCGCCATCTTCCACCGGAGCTCCGGCGTCGAGAGCCGCTTTAAGCCTTCGGTGCCTTCGATCGGGCCGGGCGCGATCGAGTTGACGCGGATGCCGCCGCCCCGAGCCCTTCATTTTTCCGGCTCAGCGCACCCGACGCCCGTCGATCACGGCGAGGATGATCACGTGCGAGCCCGACGGGTCCACACGGTAGAAGACCCGGTAATGCCGAACGACAAGCTTTCGACGGCCGCCCACTACCGGCGCGCCGCGCGACGGCAGCTGATCGAGGCTGTCGCCTGCCGCAATCGGTTCCGCCGCGATCTCTGCGGCGGCTCCAGGATTTTCCTTGGCAATGACGGCGCGGATTTCCTCGACGCCCGCAAGTGCGGTGTCCGACCAGGCTATTTGCGCCAACGGGGGGAGGGTAGCTCGCCGGACTTGCCCCAGGATCGGAGCCAGCGCCGCACCTCCTCATGAGGCACGACGCGCCCTGCTTCGGCGTCCGCTTCGCCGCGCTCGACCGCCGCCCGCTCCGCCTCGCTCAACGGCTCAGGTTGGGGCTGCGCGTGCGGGCTGCGCAGAAATTCGAAGATTCCGGTAAGTCGCTTCATTGGCGAGATATCAGCACGTCCTTACCCGACTTCCAGGAGCAAACACCGCCGAAGACGGCCGGTTTCCGGCGCTTTGCCGCCCAAGGCTTAGACGCTCGGCAGGTTAAATTATATGGCCGACAAATTCTGCCCGATCCATGCGGTCCGGCGATGCCAGCGGCCGCTGGCATCGGTCGGGAAGAGACGATCGCGGCTGACGCCGCGCCAACATTCCGCGTGGACGCTGGACGAATGGCGTTGCGTCCTTCGACAAGCTCAGGATGAGGAAGTTTCTTTGTGCCATCGACAGTGTTCTCACGCCGGGCGAGCGGCGCGAAGCCCGCTTCTTGCCTTCGCGAACGGACGCGATCTAGGCTGCGCTTGCAAGGGCCGCGGCGTCGCGACACCGCGACCTGCCGCGCGCCGCCCTTGCCCTGCCGCAGGCGGAGCCGTGCGATGCAACTCAGCGCCTTCTTCCCGACCCGCGACATCGGCAGCGATCCCGCGAAGATCCGCGACTGGGCGCAGGCGGCGGAGGATCTCGGCTACGGCTATATCGAGGTCCCCGACCACGTGTTCGGCGCCCAGGCGCGCGACGGCTGGACGCCGCTCTATGACGAGACCGACGCCTTCCACGAGACCTTCACCATGCTCGCCTTCCTGGCGGGCGCGACCAAGCGCATCCGGCTCTCGAGCGGCATCCTCATCCTGCCGCAGCGCCAGACCGGCGTCGTCGCCAAGCAGGTCGCGGAAGTCGACATCCTCTGCGGCGGGCGGCTGCGCCTCGGCGTCGGCGTCGGCTGGAACCACGTCGAGTACCAGGCGCTCGGCATGGAGTGGAAGACGCGCGGCGCGCGCCAGGCGGAGCAGGTCGAGGTGCTGCGCCGGCTCTGGAGCGAGGATCTCGTCAGCTTTTCCGGCCGGTTCCACGATCTCCGCGCGGTCAGCATCCTGCCGGCGCCGATCCAGCGCCCGATCCCGGTCTGGTTCGGCGGCTCCTCCGACGCGGTGGTGGAGCGGGCCGCGCGGCTCGGCGACGGCTGGATGCCGATCCTGGCGCCCGACGACGAGGCCGCGGCGAAGCTGGCGGCGCTGCGCGGGCATCTCAAGGCGTTCGGCCGGGATCCCGCCGGCTTCGGGCTCGAGGCGTGGCTGCGCATGACCGAGCCCGACCCGCTTCTCTGGCGCGCCGCCGCGGAAGGCTGGCGCCGGCTCGGCGCCGGGATCGTGATGCTCTATCCGATGTTCCGCGTCGCCAGCTTCGACGCGCAGATCGAGACGCTGCGGCGCTTCAAGGAAGCGGCCGGGACGTAGGGCGCCGCGGCGCGGGCGGACGCCGCTCCTCGCCTTCGGTGCGTCCGGTCGGGCCGGACGCGGGTTGCGGAGATGAGATCAAGTCTGATACCCGGCCTAAATTTTGCGCGGACGCTGGATCAACGAGGTGCGTCCTTCGACAAGCTCAGCGATGAGGACATTTCTTTATGCCATTGACCTATTGTTCTCGTCCTAAGCTTGCGCACGACGGGCGCGGGATGGAGATGCGGCGCCTCGGAATTCCCTGACGCGCGCGACGGTGGGCGGCGAAAGAGGCGGTTCCGTCCGATCGGACGGTGCGCCAGGGAACGGGAAAGGGCATGGAGGGGCGGATGGGCGAACCCTTGGCAGTCAATCCCGAGCCGGCCGGCCGGTTCAGCTTCGTGCAGATCCTGCCCACCCTGGTCTTCGACGTGGCGCTGCCGATCGTGCTCTTCAACCTGCTCGCCGGCTACGGCGTGCCGACCTTGTGGGCTCTGGTGGCGGGCGGGGTCTCGCCGGCGCTCAACAATCTGCGCGTCTGGATCCGCTCGCGCCGGCTCGAGCCGCTCGGCCTCATCGTGATCGGCTTTCTCGCCATCGGCACGGCGGCGTCGCTGATCTCGGGCAGCGTGTTCGTCGCGCTGATCAAGGACTCGTTCCTGACCGCGACCTTCGGCCTCATCTGCCTCGGCTCGCTGCTCGCGGCACGGCCGCTGATGTTCTACGTCATCCGGCAGTTCGTCGCCGGCGACGATCCCGCGCGGATCGAATTGTGGAACGGGCTTTGGCAGAACGCCGAATTCCGCGCCGCGCAGCGCTTCGTCACCGCGGTGTGGGGCATCGCCTATCTCGTCGAGGCGCTGCTCCGGGTCGGCTTCGCCCTGACCCTGGCGCCGGCGCAGGTGGTGGCGATCTCGCCGGTGATGGGGTTCGGCGTGCTCATCATGCTCATCGCCTGGACGCGGCGCCATCTGCTCGCGCTCCGCGAAAGGCGCATCCGCGAGCAGCAGCAGAGAGGAGCGGTCTGAACCCTCGGGCGCGAAAGCTGCATGATCAAAGTGCGTCCTTCGACAGGCTCGGGATGAGGTAGATCGAGGGTGGCATCTCCCAAGGGCCACGAAAAATCTTCCTCATCCTGAGCCTGTCGAAGGAGGCACGGCCGGTTTTGCAGCGTCGCTACCGAGACTCACTCGATCGCCCCGGCACGGCCCCCGCCTCGAGCGCCAGCTGGGTCGAGGACAAGCCGGCGCCGTAGAGCGACCAGCCGCCATCGACGGGGATGAGCGCGCCGGTGATCCAGCTCGCCAGCGGCGAGGCGAGAAAGAGGGCGAGCGAAGCGCAATCATCGAGCGTGCCGAAGCGGCGCAGCGGCACGCGGCTCGCCATCTTCTGGCGCAGCTCCGGCGTCGAGAGGCGCTTGAAGCCCTCGGTGCCTTCGATCGGGCCGGGGGCGATCGAGTTGACGCGGATGCCGTCGCCGCCCCACTCCATGGCGAGCACGCGCATCACCTGGTCGACGCCGGCCTTGGCGGCGCAGGCATGGACCTGCAGCGGCATCGGGTTCCAGGATTGCGGCGCCGAGATGTTGATCACCGCGGCGCCGGGCTTCCGGAGATACTGGTGGCCGGCGCGCAGCACGTTGAAAGTGCCGAGGAGGTCGATGTCGACCACCGTCTTGAAGGCGTTGGCCGACATGCCGAGCGCCAAGGCCGGGAAGTTGCCGGCGGCGCCGGAGACCAGCACGTCGATCTCGCCGAACTCCGCATGCGCGGCGGCGAGCGCGGCGGAGATGGCGGCATAGTCGCGGACGTCGGCGCTCCGGCCCAGCACCTTGCCGCCATGGCGGCGGAGCTGCGCCGAGGCCGCCTCGACGCGCTCGGCCGAGCGGCTGGCGATGGCGAGGCTCGCGCCCGCGGCGGCGAAGGCGTCGGCGATGCCGAGATTGATGCCGCTGCTGCCGCCGGCGACGAAGACCGCTTTGCCGGTGAAGTCGAACATGGGCGTCTCTCCTGGGAGTCGTCAGTGGTCGGTTTTCGGTCGTCAGCCTGGCGGGCCTGTGCGCAGCCCGGCTTAACCCTACACTCCAAAGGGTTGACTTGGGCGGGTCTTGCTCCAAGGTACAGGCCGGTCCGCGAAGCGCCAGAGGCACCGATGTTCATCCAGACCGAGCCGACCCCCAACCCCGCGACGCTCAAATTCCTGCCGGGACGGGTGGTGATGGAGCAGGGCACCGCCAACTTCACCGATCCGGCGACGGCGGCGCGCTCGCCGCTGGCCGAGCGCCTGTTCACGCTGCCCGGCGTCACCGGCGTCTTCCTCGGCGCCGACTTCATCACCGTCAGCAAAGCGGAGGAGGCCGACTGGTACCAGCTCAAGCCCTCGGTGCTCGGCGTCATCATGGAGCATTTCACCGCCGGCGGGCCGGTGATCCTGGGCGCCGTCGAGAGCGACGAAGCGGCCGAGGAGGAAGGCGACGAGGTGGTGCAGCAGATCAAGGAGCTGCTGGAGACGCGGGTCCGCCCGGCGGTGGCGCAGGATGGCGGCGACATCATCTTCCACCGCTACGAGGACGGCATCGTCTATCTGCACATGCAGGGCTCGTGCTCGGGCTGCCCGAGCTCGACCGCCACCTTGAAGGCCGGCATCGAGAACATGCTGCGCCACTACGTCCCCGAAGTGGTCGAGGTCAGGGCGATATAGGCGCGCGCCGGGCCACGCTGCAGAGGCATGGTGCGTCCTTCGACAAGCTCAGGATGAGGAAGAACGAGACGGGCATCTGCTAGATGCCGTAAAGAAACGTCCTCATCCTGAGCCAGTCGAAGGACGCATGGGCGGCTTTGCAGCAACCGCGATCAGCTTTTCTTGCCCCGCTCGGCGACGATGGCGGCGACCTCGGCGGAGCGGCCTTCGCGGGTGAGGCCGGCGACGACGCCGGCCTGGTCCTCGGCCGGGCGGTTCTGGCTCATCTTCCATTTGCCGTCGAGCTTCTCGACGGTGAGCTCGAACCCGACGATCGCCTTCAGCATGGCGTCGACATAGTCGGGCGGCGCGTCGGTCACCTGCCAGGGCTCGGCGCGGGAGCGCTCATGCGT
This sequence comes from Alphaproteobacteria bacterium, assembly GCA_030040495.1. GTDB lineage: Bacteria > Pseudomonadota > Alphaproteobacteria > ATCC43930 > CGMCC-115725 > DAHUYF01. The sequence continues at coordinate 1,509 of JASHTP010000519.1, read as the reverse complement.
CTCGGTGAGGCGCGTCACGATGGCGCGCAGCCGCTCGGCATCGTCGAAGAAGCGCAGCCGGCCGGCGGCATGGATCGCGACATAGTTCCAGGTCGGCACCACCTTGCCGGTCTGCTGCTTGGTCGGGTACCAGCCGGGCGAAATATAGGCCTCGGGGCCGATGAAGATGGCGAGCGCGCTCGCTTCGGGCCTGGCGGTGCGCCATTGCGGGTTGGCGCGGGCGATGTGGCCGACGAGCGTGCCGAAAGGCGAAGGCGCCGGGTCGACCAGCATCGGCGCATGGGTGGCCTCGAGCCCGTCCTCGCCCAGGGTGACGAGCGTGCCGAGCGCGATCCGCCGGATCGCCTCGTGCAGCAGCTCGACGCGGTCTTCCTTGAATTGCGCGGGCAGGTACAAGGCTCGCTCTCCCGTCTCGGCCGCCGCCACTATAGAATCAGCGGGAGGTGCGGGCTACAGCAGCGGCGCCGGCGCGTCGGCGTCGCCGAGCAGCGGATAGTTCCGGGGATCGAAGAGCTGATAATGCCACCATTCCTTGGCGTAGAAATCCCAGCCCGCCGCACTCATCAGCCCCAGCAGCAGCAGGCGGTTGCGCTGCGCCGCCGGCGGCACCTCGGTGCTGCCATGGAAGGAGAGCGGGGTGAAGGCGTCGAAGGCGGTGCCCATCTCGAGCTCGGCGCCGCCCTCGTCGAGCAGGGTCAGATCGACGGCGGCGCCGCGCGAATGCGGCGAGCCCTTGCGGGGGTCGGCGAGGAAGTCGGGGTCGGGGCAGGCGTTCCACAGCAGCCATTGCGCCTCGGTCGGGCGGAAGGCGTCGAGGATCTTGAGCCGGAATCCCAGCGGCCGCGCCAGCGCCGCGGCGCGGACGAGCTTCGCCTCGGCGTCGGGATGGAGAAAGCAGCGCGCCTGGCGATAGATCGGCTTGCCGGTCAGGTTGCGCGGGCTCGCATAGGCGAGGGCGACGACGACATCGTGGCTGGCTTCGGTGATCTCGACGAGCGGCATGGGCGGGGCGCGGTGGAGCGGACGCGGCGTTCTAGAGCAGAATCCGATCGAGTGGAATCGCCGATAACCTTCGTCGTCGTTCCCGCGAAATCGGGAACCCAGAGCGAGCGACGTGCGGTCCATCCGGGCCCCCGCTTTCGCGGGGGCGACGGCCAAAAGCGATGCCGTCCAATCGGAATCCGTTCCAGCACGCGCCGCGGCGGGCGGCGAGCATGGTGAGCGTGCTGGGATTCGACTGCGCCGGCCATGCCTGCTCGGCGGCGGTGCTGCGCGACGGCGCGCTCGCGGCGCGGCGCTTCGAGCGCAGGGAGCGCGGCCATGCCGAGGCGCTGATGCCGATGATCTCCGCCGTGCTCGACGAGGCCGGGCTCGCGGCCGACGCGCTCGACCTCGTCGCCGTCACCACCGGGCCGGGCGCCTTCACCGGCGTGCGCATCGGCCTCGCCGCGGCGCGCGGCCTGGCGCTGGCCACCGGCGTGGCGCTCATCGGCATCACCAGCTTCGCCG
>JASHTP010000518.1 GCA_030040495.1 Alphaproteobacteria bacterium | reverse complement strand
GCGGTCGCCGGGGTCGATCCCTGGCGCGGCTGGCGGCTTTCGCTGGCGGCGCTGCGGCGCCGCTATTGATCCCCGCGGATGCAGCGATGACTGAGCACGTGAACGCCCTCGGCCAACCCATCGGCCCGCCGCTCCCCGGCTGGCAACCGCGCCCGCGCCCGCCGCGGACGGCGATGGCCGGCCGTTTCTGCCGCGTCGAGCCGCTCCATCCCGAGCGTCACGCCGCCGAGCTTTTCGCCGCCGACCGGCTCGACCAGGACGGCCGCAACTGGACCTATCTCGCGGCGGGCCCGTTCGCCCGCTTCGACGAGTACCGAGCCTGGATGGAGCGGAGCTGCCTCGGCGAGGACCCGTTCTTCCACGCCATCGTCGATGCCGCGAACGGCCGGGCCCTCGGCGTCGCCGCCTATCTCCGCATCGAGCCTGCGGTCGGCGTCATCGAGGTCGGGCACATCAACTACTCGCCGCTGCTGCAGCGCAAGCCGGCGGCGACGGAAGCCATGTTTCTGATGATGCGCCGCGTCTTCGACGAGCTGGGCTACCGCCGCTATGAGTGGAAATGCGACAGCTTCAATGCGCCGTCGCGTGCCGCCGCCGAGCGGCTTGGCTTCCGTTTCGAGGGCATCTTCCGCCAGGCCACGGTCTACAAGGGGCGCAGCCGCGACACCGCCTGGTTCTCGATCATCGACGGCGAATGGCCGGCGCTGAAGCAGAGTTTCGAGCGCTGGCTCGCGCCGGAGAACTTCGACGCGGAGGGACGGCAGAAGCGGCGGCTGTCGGAGCTGCGCTAGCGGCTGCAAGACCGCCGTTATTCCGCCGCGGCACGCGATCCCAGCCAGTGGGCGAGGTCGGCGAGCGCGCGGCGCGCCATCAGCGGCTTGCGCTCGCCGCGGTCGGCCCGCGTGACGCTGCCTTCGGGGAGCGGCGGGAACAGGCCGAAATTGACGTTCATCGGCTGGAAGCTGCGGGCGTCGGCGCCGCCGGTGATGTGATCGAGGAGCGCGCCCAGCGCCGTGGTCGGCGGCGGCGGCTCCAAGGCGACGCCTTGCCGCTCGGCGGCGGCGAAGCGGCCGGCGATGAGGCCGATGGCGGCGCTTTCGACATAGCCTTCGACGCCGGTGATCTGGCCGGCAAAGCGCAGCCGCGGCAGGACCCGGAGGCGAAGCGCGCGGTCGAGAAGCTTCGGGCTGTTGAGGAAAGTGTTGCGATGGAGCCCGCCGAAGCGCGCGAACTCCGCCTGCTCCAGCCCCGGGATCAGGCGGAAGATGCGCTTCTGCTCGGCATGCTTGAGCTTGGTCTGGAAGCCGACGATGTTGTAGAGCGTGCCGAGCGCGTTGTCCTGGCGCAGCTGCACCACGGCATAGGGGCCGCGCTCGCGGCGCGGGTCGCGCAGGCCCACCGGCTTCATCGGCCCCCAGCGCAAGGTGTCGACGCCGCGCGCCGCCATCACCTCGATCGGCAGGCAGGCTTCGAAATAGGGCGTGTCCTTCTCGAAATCGCGGAACTCGGTCTTGTCGCCGGCGAGGAGCGCGGCGACGAATTCCTCGTATTGCGGCTTGTCAAGCGGGCAATTGATGTAGTCGCTGCCGGCGCCCTTGCCATAGCGCGATTGCAGCCAGGCTTTCTCCATGTCGATGCTGTCGCGATGGATGATGGGCGCGATGGCGTCGAAGAAGGCGAGGGAGTCCTCGCCGCTGAGCGTGCAGATCGCCGCGGCGAGCGCGGGCGAGGTGAGGGGCCCGGTGGCGACGATGACGCTGTCCCACGCCGCGGGCGGCAGGCCGGCGATCTCCTCGCGCCGGAGCTCGATCAGCGTCTGCGCCGCCAAGGCCGCTTCGACCGCGGCGGAGAAGCCGTGCCGGTCGACGGCGAGCGCCCCGCCCGCCGGCACGCGGCTCCGGTCGGCGGCCTGCATGATCAGCGAGCCGCAGCGCCGCATCTCCTCGTGCAACAGGCCCACTGCATTGTTCTCGGCATCGTCCGAGCGGAAGGAGTTCGAGCAGACCAGCTCGGCAAGGCCGCCCGTCACATGCGCCGGGGTGGCGCGCAGCGGCCGCATCTCATGCAGCACCGCCGGCACGCCGGCGCGGGCGAGCTGCCAGGCGGCCTCGCTGCCGGCAAGGCCGCCGCCGATGACATGGACCGAAGCTGGCATAGGCATCGCCGACCAGTATAGGGCGAGGCCCATCGCCAAAAAACCCGTCGAAGCGACCTCCTTCACGCTAAGATCGGCGCCATGGAGGACGACATCGCCACGCGCGTCTATAGCGACCCGCTCGCGCGCTGGTTCGTGACCGAGGCGTACAAGATCACCGACACGGCGGCGCTGGTGACGGCCGCTGGCGAGCAGCTGGTCGCCGCCGGCATCCCGCTCTACCGCCTCGCCTATTTCCAGCTCACGCTGCATCCGGAGCTGGCGGGCAAGGGCTATGCCTGGCGGCGCGGCCGCGGCGCCGAGGTCGGCAGCGCGCCGCACGGGCTGCAGCAGGAGGCGCGCTACCGCGACAATCCCTTGCCGGCGGTCTTCGAGCAGCGCAAGACCATCCGCGTGCGCCTCGAGCAGCTCACCGCGCCGCAGGCGCCGATCCTGCGCCAGCTCAAGGAAGAAGGCGCCACCGACTATGTCGCCTTGCCGCTGGTCTTCTCCACCGGCCATGTCGACGGGCTCAGCGTCGTCTCGGACCGGCCGGGCGGGTTCTCGACCGCCGACCTTGACCGCATGTATCTGCTGCAATTCGCCTTCACGCGGCTGGTCGAGACCCATTCGCTGCGCGACACGGCGATCAATCTGCTCGACGCCTATGTCGGCCACGCCGCCGGGCAGCGCATCCTCGCCGGCGAGGTGAAGCGCGGCGACGGGCAGACCATCGAGGCGGTGATCTGGTATTGCGACCTGCGCGGCTTCACCCGCGCCTCGGACCAGCTGCCGCGCGATGCGATCATCGCCTTGCTCAACGATTACTTCGGCGCGATGGCCGAAGCGGTGACGGCGGCGGGCGGCGAAATCCTGAAATTCATGGGCGACGCCATGCTGGCGATCCTGCCCGTCGCCGGCG
>JASHTP010000517.1 GCA_030040495.1 Alphaproteobacteria bacterium | reverse complement strand
GTCGAGGATGTGAAGAAGCGATCCAAAAAGGTCTCGACCAATGACGAGATCGCCCAGGTCGGCACGATCGCCGCCAACGGCGAAAGCGATATCGGCGAGAAGATCGCCGAGGCGATGCAGAAGGTCGGCAACGAGGGCGTGATCACGGTCGAGGAGGCGAAGAGCCTCGAGACCGAGCTCGACGTGGTCGAGGGCATGCAGTTCGACCGCGGCTATCTCTCGCCCTACTTCGTCACCAACGCCGAGAAGATGGTGTGCGAGCTGGAGAACCCCTTCATCCTACTGCACGAGAAGAAGCTCTCGGGCCTCCAGGCGATGCTGCCGGTGCTCGAGGCGGTGGTGCAGTCGGGCCGTCCGCTGCTCATCGTCGCCGAGGATGTCGAGGGCGAGGCGCTCGCCACCCTCGTCGTCAACAAGCTGCGCGGCGGCCTCAAGGTCGCGGCGGTGAAGGCACCGGGCTTCGGCGATCGCCGCAAGGCGATGCTCGAGGACATCGCCATCCTGACCGGCGGCCAGCTGATCAGCGAGGATCTCGGCATCAAGCTCGAGAATGTCACGCTCGACATGCTCGGCAAGGCCAAGAAGGTGCGCGTCGAGAAGGAGAACACCACCATCATCGACGGCGCCGGCAAGAAGCAGGAGATCCTTGCCCGCACCAACCAGATCCGGCAGCAGATCGAGGAGACCACCTCCGACTACGACCGCGAGAAGCTGCAGGAGCGGCTGGCCAAGCTCGCGGGCGGCGTCGCGGTGATCCGCGTCGGCGGCGCGACCGAGGTCGAGGTGAAGGAGCGCAAGGATCGCGTTGACGACGCGATGCACGCGACCCGCGCCGCGGTCGAGGAGGGCATCGTCGCCGGCGGCGGCGTGGCGCTGCTGCTCGCCACCAAGGCGCTGGCGAAGCTCAAGCCCGAGAACGACGATCAGCGGGTCGGCATCGACATCGTCCGCCGCGCGCTGCAGTCGCCGGTGCGGCTGATCGCCGAGAACTCCGGCGTCGACGGCTCGATCGTCGTCGGCAAGCTGCTGGAGAGCACCAGCCCGAACCAGGGCTTCGATGCGCAGAGCGGCGAGTATGTCGACATGCTCAAGGCCGGCATCATCGACCCGACCAAGGTCGTGCGCACGGCGCTGCAGGATGCGGCGTCGGTCGCGGGCCTGCTCGTCACCACTGAGGCGATGGTCGCCGAGAAGCCGGAGAAGAAGCCGGCGGCGCCCGCTCCGCACGGCGGCGGCATGGGCGACATGGACTTCTGAGCACAGAAGGCCACGAAAGACGGAAGGGCCGGGGATCTCCCCGGCCCTTTCTTCTTCTGGCACGACCGCTCAGAAGAATTCCGGATAAGACGCCACGAGCTCGGCCTCGAGCTCGTCGATGGCGGCGAGCGGATCGCGCGGATCGCGGCCGGGCAAGGCGCGGCCGAGATCGTAGCAGATCCAGCCGAGATCGGTGCGCGAGGCGCGCAGGAAATGATCGCCGAGCGCGCGATAGACGCCGGCGAGATAGGGATTGCCTTGGAGCGCGCGGGCGAAGGCGCCCATCGCGTCCTGACGGTGCCCCTCCTCGCTCAACCGGTCGGCGAGGAAGGCGTCGACGACATAGCCGTCCGGCACGTCGTCGCGCTTGATCGATTCCCACAACTGGACCGCCGTTTTGGGATCTTTGGGCTCGTCGGTCTGCGCCTTGTAGAGCGCCGCGGCGCGCGGATCGGCGGCAAAGATCCGGCCGAGCTCCTCGGCATCGTGGCACGGCACACCGCCGGGTCCGACCGTGCAGTCGCCGGCGTCCGTGCCGTACTGCAGCGCCGCTTCCGCCAGCAGCAGGGCGGCGGCAAAAGCATGGCCTTGCCGCAGCGCGCCGTCGGCGGCGCGGCGGTAATCGGCGAGCGAGCGCGGCCCGCCGGCGGCCTTGCCGGCCACTGCCTGGAGCATGAGCGGCATCAGGCCGCGCAGCCCCAGCGCTTCCTCGTCCTGCGCCTGACCGGGGAGCGGGCGCGGCTCGAAATCGGCGGGCAGCGGATAGTCGCCCCGGCGCCGCACGCTGCTACGCAGGATGAGGGCCTCGGGGTGACGGGTGCCGCCGGCGTCGCTGACGAAGACGAGACGCTGCGGCAGCCTGCCGTCGAGCGCCATCGCCGCCAGGATCTGCGGGTGGACCGGCAGCCGCAGGCGCAGGAAGCGCGCGAAGCTCCGTTGGAGCTCCGCCGGAACCGCCTCGTTGGCCGGCGCGAAAAGCGCCACCTCGTCGCCGTCGACGCGGAAGCTCGTCGCTCCGTCGGGGAGGTGCTGCCGGATGATCTTCGGCTCGTCCTTGGCAGCGCCGACGAGGCCCACGTCGCTTTCGATCCAGAATGGACGGAGCGCCAGCGGCGGCGTGTCGCCGCCCACCGCCTCGGCATACATGCGGCCCAAAGCCACGCGCTTCACCAGCTCGAATTGCCGGAACGCCACGTCGCCGTAGAGCGAGAAATTGGCGAAGACGCGCGCCCCGCGGTCGAGCATCAACCGCCGCCGCAGGCGGAAATCGTAGAGCGTCTCGCGCCCGCTCTCGACCCAGTCGACATAGTCGGGCGCGAGGATCACGGTGAGCGGCACCGGCGGGGCGTCCCCGCGGTGAAGGTCGAAGACGAGCCGGAGCTGCGGCCCGGGGGCGGCGTCGAGGGCGGCACGCAGCGCGGCGGCATCGAGCGCCGGGCCAGCGATCTCGCCGGCGCGCGCCGCGGCGGGGCACGGCAGCGCCAGCAGGAGAGCGAGAGCGACGGTGGCGAGGCGGCGCAAGGGCGCGGCTATTCCGCGTCCGGCTGCCGCTCCGGCCGCGCCCGCTCGAAGTCGTCGAGCGCCATGCACGCCTCGAAGACGCGGCCGATCGTCGGATAGGGCGTCATGTCGAAGCTCGGATAGCGCCGCGCATTGAACACCTGCGGCACCAGGCAGATGTCGGCAAGGCCGGGTGCGTCGCCGTGGCAGAACTTCCCCGCCTGCCCGTCGCCGGCGAGGAGGCGCTCGATGCCGTCGAAGCCGAGCTTGATCCAATGGTTGAACCAGCCCTCGATCGCCTTCTCATCGTGGCCGAGTGGCCTCGCCAGGTAGCGCAGCACGCGGAGATTGTCGATCGGGTGGATGTCGCAAGCGACCGCCTGCGCCAAGCCACGCACCCGCGCGCGGCCGGCGGGGTCGCCGGGCAGCAGCGGCGGCGCGGGGTGCGTCTCGTCGAGATACTCGATGATGGCGAGCGACTGGATGAAGATCTCGCCTTCGTCGTCGAGCGCCGGCACCAGCCCCTGCGGCTGCAACGCGAGGTACTCGGCCTTCAGCTGCTCGCTCTTGCGCAGATGCACTGAAACCTGCTCGTAGGCGAGCCCCTTCAAATTGAGCGCGATGCGCACGCGGAACGCAGCGGAGGAGCGGAAATAGCCGTAGAGCTTCATGGGCACCTCAGGGCTGGCGAGCTCAGTGTCGCCGCGAAGCGAGCGGCGTCAAGCGGCGGCCGCGCCGCATTTCGACCACGCACCCTGCCGCTCTAGGCCGGCCCGCGATAGTGCGCCACCTGCTGTTCGATCGCGCCGAAGATGGAGCGGCCCTGAACGTCGAGCATCTCGATGCGGACGCGATCGCCGAAGCGCAGGAAGGGGGTCTTGGGCGCGCCCTCTTCGATGGTCTCGATCATGCGGCGCTCGGCGATGCAGCAGGACCCGACGATCTCGGGATTGCGGTTCGACACGGTGCCCGAGCCGACGATGCTGCCGGCGGCGAGCGCGCGCGTCCGCGCGGCATGGGCGATGAGCGTCGGGAAGTCGAAATTCATGTCGCGGCCAGCATCGGGGCGGCCGAACTCCCTGCCATTGACGTGGCAAACGAGCGGAAGATGCACGGTGCCACCGTCCCATGCCCCGCCAAGCTCGTCGGGGGTCACCGCCACCGGCGAGAAGGCTGTTGCGGGCTTGCTCTGGAAGAAGCCGAAGCCCTTGGCGAGTTCGCCGGGGATGAGGTTGCGCAGGCTGACGTCGTTCGCCAGCATGACGAGCCTGATATGCCGGCCCGCCGCCGCCGGCAAAGTTCCCATCGGCACGTCGTCGGTGACGATGGCGATCTCGGCCTCGAAATCGATGCCCCAGCCCTCGTCGGCGGCGAGGATGTCGTCGGTGGGGCCGACGAAGCTGTCGGAGCCGCCCTGGTACATCAGGGGATCGCCGTAGAGGCTTTGCGGCATCTCGGCCTTGCGCGCCTTGCGCACGAGCTCGGCATGATGGAGATAGGCCGAGCCGTCGGCCCATTGATAGGCGCGCGGCAGCGGCGAGGAAACCGCCGCGGCGTCGAACGGCACGGCGCGGTCGAGCTGGCGGAAATTGAGCAGGCGATAAAGCTCGCGCAGTTCCGCTTCGCAGGCGCTCCAGCGGTCGAGCGCCGCCTGCAAGGTCGGCGCCGCCTGCGGCGCCGCGGCGCAAAACGCGAGGTCGCGGCTCACCACCACCAGCGTGCCGTCGCGACCGCCTCGCTTCAGCGTTGCCAGCTTCATGGCCCCGCCTTCTCCGCCGCCGCGGGATCGAGCACGCCGCGTCGGATCTGATCGAGCTCGATCGATTCGAAGAGAGCGCGGAAGTTGCCTTCGCCGAAGCCCTCGTCGCCCTTGCGCTCGATGATCTCGAAGAAGATCGGCCCGACCATCGTGTCGGTGAAGATCTGCAGCAGCAATCCGCCGCCCTGCTGCGGCGCGCCGTCGATGAGGATGCGGTCGCGCCGCAGCCGCGCCAAATCCTCGCCATGACCCGGCAGCCGCCCCTCGACCTGCTCGTAGTAGGTGTCGGGCACGTCCTGGAACTTGATGCCGGCGTCGCGCAGCGTCTCGACCGTGCGATAGATGTCGCGCGTGGCCAGCGCGATGTGCTGAATGCCCTCGCCGCGATAGGCGGCGAGGTACTCCTCGATCTGCGACTTGTCGTCGGCGCTCTCGTTGATCGGGATGCGGATCTTGCCGCACGGACTGGTCATCGCCTTGGAACGCAGGCCGGTGAGCTTGCCCTCGATGTCGAAATAACGGATCTCGCGGAAGCCGAACAGCCGCTCGTAGAAGCGCGCCCACTCGGCCATGCGCCCCTGATGCACGTTGTGCGTCAGATGGTCGATGCCGATGAGGCCGACGCCCGCAGGCCGCTCCTCGCGTCCCGCTACCGGCACGAAGTCGACATCGTAGATCGTGCGATCGCCGTAACGGTCGACGAGATAGAGGAGGCTGCCGCCGATGCCCTCGATCGCCGGGATGTTGAGCTCCATCGGCCCGACCTTGCCCGCGACCGGCCGCGCGCCCAAGGCAAGCGCGCGCTCATAGGCCCTGGCGGCGTCGCGCACGCGGAAGGCGATGGCGCAGACCGAGGGGCCGTGCAGCCGGGCGAAGGCCTGGGCGAAGCTCTCGGGCTCGCCATTGACGATGAAATTGACGTCGCCCTGGCGATAGAGGGTGACGTTCTTCGAGCGGTGGCGCGCCACGGCGGCGAAGCCCAGACGTTCGAAGAGCCGGCCCAAAGCGGCAACGTCCGGCGCCGTGTACTCGACGAACTCGAAACCGTCGGTGCCCATCGGATTGTCCCAGCCGCCGGACGATCCGGCCGCGCCGGGAGGTACTTGATTTGCCATGCTCGTGCCACCCTCCGCGAGAATGAAACCAAAACTTGACGCCGGGTTGCCGCCGCGGCACAATTAGTTTCTTATGAAATCAATTCCCGCCGGCCCCCTACCGTCGGTCGACGAGGCGCGCACCCTCGACCTCGAGCGTTATGTGCCGTTTCGCCTTTCCGTCCTCGCCAACCGGGTGACACGCGCGGTGGCGCGCGTCTATTCGCGGAACTTCCGGCTCTCCGCGCCGGAATGGCGCACCATGGCGGTACTCGGGCGCTACGGCGCCATGACCGCCAACACTGTGGTCGAACAGACGGCGATGGACAAGGTGCGCGTGAGCCGCGCCGTGGCTCGCCTGCTCGCCAACGGGCGCGTCACGCGGCGCACCGATCCCGACGATCGCCGCCGCGCAATCCTCGACCTCACCCCGGAAGGCCGCGCCACCTACGCCAAGATCGTGCCGATGGTGCTGGCGGTCGAGCGCGATCTGCTCAGCGACCTCACCGGCGAGGAGCGCACCCTGCTCGATCAGATCATGCGCAAGCTCGAACAGCGCACCGCCGCCGATTTCGCCGCCGAGGACGATACCGAGTTCTGATCGCGGGCGCCGCGGCGGCCGAGCACGGCGCGTTTGCCGGCCTTCCCGTCCATGCTATAAGGCCCATCAAGCCAAGAGCGGGAGCGAGCGCGTGGCCGCTGCGACGATCCTGGTCCTCAACGGGCCTAATCTGAATTTGCTGGGCGTGCGCGAGCCGGAAACCTACGGCCGAGACACGCTGGCGGATATCGAGGAGGCCTGCCTCGAGCGCGCCACCGAGCTCGATGTCGCCGTCGATTTCCGCCAGTCAAACAGCGAGGGCCAACTCGTCGACTGGATCCAGGAGGCGCGCGAGACCGCCGACGGCATCGTGCTCAACGCCGGCGCCTACACCCATACTTCGATCGCCATCCTCGATGCGCTGCGGGCGTCGGAACTGCCGGTGATCGAGGTGCATCTCTCCAACATCCATCGCCGCGAGAGCTACCGCCGGCACTCCTATGTGAGCGAGGCGGCGCAGGGCATGATCTGCGGCTTCGGCGCGCACGGCTACCTGCTGGCGCTCGAGGCGATGGCGCAGCTCATCAAGCGCGACTGACGGAGTTTCATTCGGCATGGCGAGTCCCAGGGACTGGACGGTGGACGGCGATCTCGTCCGCACGCTTGCGGCACTGCTCGAGGAGACCGGCCTCACCGAGATCGCGATCGAACAGGGCGGGGCGTCTATTCGAGTCGCCAGGCAGCCGCTCGCTGCCATGCCGCGGGCGCGGCAAGCGGAGCTGCCTGTAGCGGCGCCAGGCTTGACGGCCGCCGTAGCTCCCGTGGACCCGGCGCAGCACCCGGGGCTCGTCGCCTCGCCGATGGTCGGTACCGCCTATCGCGGTCCGGAACCCGGGGCGCGGCCCTTTATCGAAGTCGGTAGCCAGGTGAAAGCCGGCGAGACGCTGCTCATCATCGAGGCGATGAAGACGATGAATCAGATACCGGCGCCTCGCTCGGGCACCGTCATTCAGATTCTGGTCGAAGACGGCCAGCCGGTCGAATACGGCGAGCCGCTGCTGATTATCGAATGATGGCGAGTGGTGAGAAGCGAACAGCGGATGTGAGCGCATGTCCATTCGCCGTTCGCCTGTCGCCCTTCGCTCGCGAAGGCGAAAATGTTTGACAAAATCCTGATCGCCAACCGCGGAGAGATTGCGCTGCGCGTGCTGCGCGCGTGCAAGGAACTCGGCATCGCCACGGTCGCCGTGCATTCGACCGCGGACGAGGACGCCATGCATGTGCGGCTGGCCGACGAAAGCGTCTGCATCGGTCCGCCGCCCGCCAGGGACAGTTATCTCAACATCCCCGCCATTCTTGCGGCTTGCGAGATCACCGGCGCGGACGCGGTGCATCCCGGCTACGGGTTCCTGTCCGAGAATGCGCGGTTTGCTGAAATTCTCGCCGATCACAACGTGCATTTCATCGGTCCGCGTCCCGAGCACATTCGCCTGATGGGCGACAAGATTGCGGCCAAAGTCGCGGCCAAAAATCTCGACATCCCGGTCGTACCCGGCTCCGACGGCGGCGTCGGCACTGACGACGAGGCGCGCCGGTTGGCCTGCGATATCGGTTATCCGGTTATGGTCAAGGCCGCCGCGGGCGGCGGCGGGCGCGGCATGAAAGTGATCCGCGCGGAGGCCGATCTCACCACGGCGCTCGCCACGGCGCGGGCGGAATCAAAAGCTGCATTCGGCGACGACACGCTCTATCTGGAGCGATATCTTGAGCGGCCGCGCCATATCGAGATTCAGGTGCTTGGCGACGGCAAGGGCC
>JASHTP010000516.1 GCA_030040495.1 Alphaproteobacteria bacterium | reverse complement strand
CACCGTCGCGCAGAAGCAGGCGCTCTATCGCCGCATCGTCGAGCGGCTCGCCGAGGCGCCGGGACTGCGCCCGCAGGATGTCTTCGTCAACCTCGTGGAAGTGGCCAAGGAGAACTGGTCCTTCGGCAACGGGGAGGCGCAATATGTATAGCCCCGCCACGCTCCGCCGCCGCGTTTCGTCGTCGGCGCCGGCCGGTGCCGCCGGGCTGGCGATCACCGCGCTGCTCGCGGCGCTCTTGTTTGCGGCGATGGCATCGCGGGCGCTCGAGCCGGTGATCCGCGCCGCGCCTTCCTATCTTCTCGACGGGCTGATCGCGCCCGCGTCGCTCGCCCAAAGAACGAGCTGAGGCGTGGACGGAAGCAGGGCCTGAGGGGTGCTGTGGTAGCATTCCCTCGTCCTGCTCTCTGACATCGTGAACCCGCGGATCCCGGCGCAAGGCGAGCGCTCGCGCGCGACCCGCCCTACCCCATTGGGGTAGGGCAGAAAATTTCCCATTGGGGTACGCCATTGGCGTAGTTCCCTCCCCGTCGCTTTTCGCATGACCGGGCTGCGCAGGGAACGCGGCGGGTTCCCGCTTCAGCCCGTGGCTTCCGCCACCACCGCTTTGAGGCACTCGCCGAGGCGGCGGAACTCGGCCTTGCGCGCGGAGCTGCGGCGCCAGGCGAGGGCGATGCTGCGCGAGGGCTCGCCCTTGAGCGGCCGCGCCACCAGGCCCGAGGCGGGGGTGATCTCGGCCGGCACCGCCATCTCCGGCATCAGGGTGATGCCGACGCCGCCCGCGGTCATCTGCAGCAAAGTGCGCAGGCTCGTGCCCTGGAACACCTCGTTGCGGTCGGGTCCGGCGAGCCGGCAGGCCTCGAGCGCGTGGCTCCTGAGGCAATGCCCGTCCTCCATCAGCAGCAGCCCTTCGCCGGCGAGCTCCGCCTCGTCGACGCGCTTCATCCGCGCCAGCCGATGCGTCGCGGGCATGGCGAGCACGATGCGGTCCTGCCCGAGCACCATGGTCTCGAGCTCGCCCACCGCGTAGGGCAGCGCGATGAGCGCGAGATCGAGCTGGCCCTTCTCCAGCTTGGCCAGCAGCGAGACGGTCTGCTCCTCGCGCAGATAAAGCTTGAGCTTGGGGAAGCGCTGCGCCAGGCCGCGCATCGCCGTCGGAATGAAATAGGCGCCGATCGTCGGGATGACCCCGAGGCGCAGCGGGCCGGCGAGCGGCTCCTGCCCGGCTCTCGCCGCCTCGGCGAGGTCCTCGGCGTCGCGCAGCAGCCGCCTTCCGCGCTCGACGATCTCCTCGCCCAAGGGGGTGAGCATGACATGGCGGCGCGTGCGCTCGACCAGGCTGACGCCGAGGCGCTCCTCCAGCTCCTTGATGCCGGCGCTGAGGGTCGACTGGGTGACGGCGCAGGCCTCGGCGGCGCGGCCGAAATGCCGCTCCTCGGCCAGCGCGGCGAGGAAGCGGAGCTGTTGCAGGCTGGGCAGGAGTATCATCGAATCTTCCGATTATAAATTTCGTAATTATCCATTGGATCGATAAGTCATGTAGGCGCATCTATGGCCCACGGCAACCCCGCCCAACCTTACGAGGAGACTTCCCCATGCTGACCGTGGGAGACAAATTCCCTTCCTTCGCCCTGACCGCCGTCACCGGCACCGACCCCAAGACCGCCTTCGTGCCGGCCACCAACGAGAGCTATGCCGGCAAGTGGCTGGTGGTCTTCGCCTGGCCCAAGGACTTCACCTTCGTCTGTCCGACCGAGATCGTCGGATTCAACGAGATCGAGCGCGAGTTCCGCGACCGCGATGCGCAGCTGCTCGGCCTCTCGATCGACAGCGAGTTCGTCCACGCCGCCTGGCGGCAGAGCCGCGCCGATCTCGGCAAGGTGAGCTTCCCCTGGCTCTCCGACATCAAGCGCGAGCTCTCCCAGGCGCTCGGCATCCTCGACCGGGAGGCGGGCGTGGCGCTGCGCGCCACCTTCATCGTCGACCCTCAGGGCGTGATCCGCTTCGCGGCGGCGAACGATCTCAGCGTCGGGCGCAATCCGCAGGAAGTACTGCGCGTGCTCGACGCGCTGCAGACCGACGAGCTCTGCCCCTGCAACTGGCAGAAGGGCGAAGAGACCTTGCAAGCGGCCTGATCCGGAGCGGCGGCGGCAGCCCCGCCGCCGCCCGCCGCACCCCCGCACCAGGAGACACGCGATGACCATCGAAACGCTCAAGGACGCGCTTCCCGACTACGCCAAGGATCTGAAGCTCAACCTCTCGTCGCTGCTGAGCGACAGCGTGCTCACCGAGCAGCAGCGCTGGGGCGCGCTGCTGGCGACGGCGCTTGCCGCGCGCAACCGGGATCTCGTCGCCGCGGTGGCGGCCGATGCGGCCCGGCACCTCACGCCGGCGGCGCTCAACGCCGCCAAGGCGGCGGCCTCGATCATGGCGATGAACAACATCTACTACCGCTTCACCCATCTCGCCTCCGATCCCGACTATGCGACGATGCCGGCGCGGCTGCGCATGAACGTCATCGCCAATCCCGGCGTCGACAAGCTGGATTTCGAGCTGTGGTCGCTCGCCGTCTCCGCCGTCAATGGCTGCGGCAAGTGCATCGACGCGCACGATCAGGTGCTGCGCAAGGCCGGAGTCTCGCGCGAGGCGATCCAGCAGGTCGTGCGCGTCGCCTCGGTGATCCATGCCGTCGCCGCGACCCTGGACGGCGAAGCGAGCCTCGCCGCGTGAGGACGAATTGATCGAGAGGAGAAGAGCCATGTCCAGCGCCTATCACAACGACCAGAAGGCCCGGCAGGAAAGCGCCGCCGCGCTCGCGCGCCTCCTCGCCGACACCTACACCCTCTATCTCAAGACCCAAGGCTTCCACTGGAACGTCGCGGGCCCGCGCTTCTACGAGCTGCACAAGCTCTTCGAGCAGCAGTATGGCGAGCTCGCCGGCGCCAATGACGAGATCGCCGAGCGCATCCGCGCCCTCGGCGTCAAGGCGCCGTCGAGCTATGGCGAGTTCAAGGAGCTCGCCGCGATCCGCGAAGAGAGCGGCGCGCCGGCCGCCGAGGAGATGGTGCGTCAGCTCCTCGCCGACCACCGCGGCGCCGTGCGCGCCGCGCAGGCGGTGGTCGAGACGGCCGAGGCCGGCGGCGATGTCGGCAGCGCCGATCTCGCCACCCAGCGCATCCGCAGCCACGAGAAGGCCGCCTGGATGCTGGAGGCCCTGCTGGCGCGCTGACGCGCGGGCAGCATCGTCCGGTTCACCACGGAGACGGTGAGGCACCGAGCGGACCATAGCGGGCGCGCCAAACGCGCCGGTTCGTCGTCTCTCACTGCCTCATTGCCTCTGTGGTCGATCTTCGTTCTTGATCCCCTGCGAGATGCGATCCCCGGCCAGCGCGACAGGTCGGGATCGCTCCGGCCGGGCGACAGGATTGATTGAACGCGCCCCAGTGGCCTGATACGATTAATAGAAATTCGTAAAGGCTGAGCCCGGCGGGGAGCGTCGCGGCGGCGGCCCGCCTGTGTGGCAGCGTCAGCGCGTTGGTCGAGGGGAGTCATGAAGCGGACATTGTTTGGGGCGATGGCGCTTGCCGCGACAGCCGCCAGCCCGGCTTTTGCGCAGCAAATGGGCGTGCCCAGCCTGCCGAAGGCGGGCGCGCTCTCGGTGACGCCGGATGTCGGCACCGCGGTCAATGTCGGCGGCGAGTTCGTCACCAGCGGCAGCCAGACCGTCACCAATACCCTGCTGTTCGGCGGCGGTCCCGCCGCGCCGCCGATCACGGTGGTCGGCACCGCCACCTTCACCGTCCCGTCCCGGACCTTCGGCGAGGTCTACGACACGCCGATCCAGCTCGGCGCGTCGGTCAATTACGGCCTCAGCGATCGCGACGAGATCTCCGGGCGCTTCCGCTGGCTCCATGCCGATGCCGACATCTTCAACGCCATGAACGTCTCGGCGTCGGTCACGGTCGGCGGCAGGACGGTCAGCGCCGGCACCACCATTCAAGGCCAGTTCAGCAACTATGACGAAGAGGGGCTGGAGTTCGGCTATCGCCACTTCTTCGACAGCTCCTGGCCGGGCTTCCACCCCTATCTCGGCGCGCTCGCCGGCGCCAAGTACAACGACGCCGTCTCGCTGAGCCTGCTCTATCAGGGCACGACGGTCGCCAGCGGCATCCATTTCTACGGCAGCGGCCTCTCGGTCTCGACCGGGCTCAGCGCCGGCTTCCGCTACGATCTCTGCAGCACGGTCGCGCTCGGGCTGGAGACCGGCCTGCGCTACGAAGGCCTGCTCAATCGCGACAATTCGAGCCTCGCCGGGGCGGGCGGGCTTGCCGACGTCAACCAAGGCGGCGACCGCTGGGACATCCCCATCGTCGCCGGCGCGACCGTCAAGTTCTGAACCGCGCGCGCCGCGCCGGCCGCCTTCTTTCCGCGCTCAGCGAGCGCGCGCCTTCTCCGCCGCCAGCAGCTTCGCCTTGCGCTCGGCGCCCCAGCGATAGCCGCCGGGCGTGCCGTCGCCGCGCACCACGCGGTGGCACGGCACCACCAGCGCCGCGCGGTTGCCGGCGC
>JASHTP010000515.1 GCA_030040495.1 Alphaproteobacteria bacterium | reverse complement strand
CCTCCACGGTCGTCGCCGCGACATAGGCGCTTAGATTCTGCGGCACGCCCTGCCAGACGAGGACCAGGCCTGCCACGACCGAGATCGGCAGCAGGATGTAGAGCGTGCCGCGCGTGAGATCGACCCAGAAATTGCCGACGCCGCTCGCCTCGCGCCGGGCAAAGCCGCGAATCAAGGCCAGCGCCAGCGCGATGCCGGCGGCGGCCGAGACGAAATTATGGACGGTGAGCCCGGCCATCTGGACGAGGTAGCCCATCGTGGCTTCCGGCACGTAGGACTGCCAGTTCGTGTTGGTGACGAAGCTCACCGAGGTGTTGAACGCCAGCACCGGCTCCACCCCGGCCTGCCGCTGCGGGTTGAACGGCAGATACCATTGCAGGCGCTGGAGCGCGTAGAGCGTGACGAAGCCGGCGGCGCTGAAGAGCACGAGCGCCGCCGCATAGCGGCGCCAGCTCTGCTCCTCGGTCTCGTCGACGCCGCAACACCGATAGACGAAGCGCTCGACCGGGCGCAGCAGCGGGCTCGGCAAGGTCCGCTCGCCGGCGAACACGCGGGTCATGTAGCCGCCGAGCGGCCTGGTGATCGCGATGACGATCAGGCCAAAGAGCGCGATCTGCAGCCATCCATTGCTGGTCATCGAGCCATCTCTCGGCAACCGCCGCTGCCGGCCAATCCGCGCAAGCCGGCCCCTTGCGCCCAGGGTGACGCCGGGCTCGCCGGCGGTCGCTTCCTATGGCACAGCCGCCGAGGCGTCATCGCATTGATCAGGATCAAGAAGCGGCGGCCGTCCCGGCGGCTTCGGGCGCGGGAGGATCGGAGCGCGGCGGCGGCCCGAGCGAGCCGCCGCGCGCGGGAGCGGCGAAGTCTTGACGTGGATCAAGGCCGCCGGGCTCGTCCGGCCCGATGATCGCCTTGCCCGTGACCGCCGGACGAACGCCCGGCGTCGTGCGAGCCCTTGGGGCGTCGCGGTCGTGCAAGAGGAGGCTGCCATGCGCTGCATCGTCGCCGCTACCGACGGCTCCGACATCGCCGACCGCGCCGTCGATTTCGCCGCCGACCTCGCGGAGAAGTTCGGCGCGGATGTCGTGCTGCTTCACGTGATCGCGGCCTCGACGGTGGCCTCGACCGGCACCGGCGTCGCCTATCCCGCCGGCGATCTCAGAGCCGATCTCCGGGTGCCGAGACGGGTGGAGACCACTTCCTTGCCCGCGGGGCTCACGGATGCGGCGAACGACGTCGCGGACAAGGCCAAGGGACGCGCCGAAGCGAGAGGGGCGCGGCGCGTCGACACCGAGATCCGCATGGGGGACGCCGCCGAGATGATCCTCTCGGTCGCCAAGGAGCGCGGCGCCGACGCGATCGTGCTGGGCAAGCGGGGCCGCGGGCGCCTGGCCGGGCTGCTGCTCGGCAGCATCTCGCAGAAGGTGGCGATGCTGGCCCCGTGCACCGTGATCGTCGTGCCCTAGCGGGGCGGCCGGCGCCGGGCCGATCCTCACGAGCTCGTTGCCGCTTTGAGCATGTAGCGGCCGTCTTGAAGCCGCTCGACCGTGGCGCGAATCGCGTCGAGCGCTGCGGTGACGTCGCGGCCGTCGCGGCTGCCGGTGAGCGCCATCAATTCCCGGAAGAACTTCGGACCGCCGCGCAGCGCCTCGGAGACGGTCACCGGCGTCGTCGGCGACGCCTCGAGCTTCGGCGGAACCGGGACCTTGTAATGCATGTCGTCCCGCCATCCCGCCGGCAGCGTCAGGTCGAATCCCGCCTTGGCGCCGATCGTCTTGCCGTGCAGCGACGGATCGATCGGGATGGCGCGGAAATTGGCGTCGACGATGAAGTCGCGATCGGGCTGGAAGCGCGTCGCCAGCGCCCACTCCATCTGCTCGTCGGAGAAGACGTCGATGTCGTCGTCGACGACGAAGACGTTTTTCACGTCGCCCATCGACGCAAAGGCCGCGGCGATGGCGTTGCGCGCCTCGCCCGGAAAATGCGGGCGCATCGACAGGCGCGCGTTGAACACCCCGGTCCCGCTCGGCGGACAGTAGAGCGCGACCGGTTCCCGGATCGCCGCCTCGAGCGACGTCCACACGGCGCATTCCGTCCGCATCGAATTCAGATGCCCGGTGTCGGTGAACTTGAGGGAGCGTCCGCTGATGGTCATCGTCTGAAGCAGCGCGTCCCGGCGCATGGTGATGGCGCTCAAATGGAAGACGGGATTGGTCTTCATGATGCCGTAGTAGCCGGCGAATTCCCCGTAAGGCGCCTCCCTCTCGCACCAGCCGCGCTCGTCGAGATGGCCCTCGATGACGATCTCGGCATCGGCGGGCACCATCGCGTCGATCGTCGCGCACCGCACCATCGGCACCGCCGATTTGCGCAGGCCGCCCATCAAGGCGATCTCGTCGTCGATCGGGATGCCCATGACGGCACAGAGCGAGTCCGCCGGGTGGGCGCCGAGCACGATGGCCATCGGCATCGCCCGTCCCGCCGCGACATAGGCGGCGAGCATGGTGCGACAGTCGCTCGGCGCCGTGAGGTCGATCCCCGCCTCCTTCCTGCCGCGAATCATCAGGCGGCGATAGCCCACGTTGCGATGCTGCTCGTCGAGGCTGACCGTGATGTCGATGCCGCCCAGATAAAGGCCGCCGTCATCGGCATGCTGCAGGTGCGCCGGCAATTTCAGGAAGTCGGCGTCGGCGCCGGTGAGGACGCGCTGATGGACCGGCGCCGCCGCGCTCGCCACCTCGACCGGCGCGACCGGCGCCCGGCATCGCCTGACCACCTCCTGGAGCAGCGACTCCGTCGGGATGCCCAGCCCCAGCGCCAGGCGGCGGCGGCTGCCGACGACGTTGCCGACGATTTGCGCGCGCTCCGGACCCGCCGCCCTGAACAGGACCGCCTTGGCATTTCCGTCCAGATGCGAGGCGATGTCGGCCAGGTCGACCGGCCGGTCGATGACCTCGAGCTCGTTCTCGGCGCTGAGACCCTCGACGAACCTGCCGAGGCGGAACGCGTCGAAATCGATTTTCATGCCCTTGCCGGCAGGAGGCGTGTTGATCATCGGAGCGTCTCCTTGGATCGGGAGATTTGTCGGTCTCGGTGTCTCGAGATCGCCGCCGCGACCGCGTGCCCGAGGAGAATGCTAGCGTCCGCGCCGATCGCTGGCCATCCGGGGCATGCCGGAAGCAGGATTTTTGATGACGGCGGCGGGCTCTAGGCTCCATAACCTCGTCAAGCCGGGGGGAGCGAATGACCATCGGAAACATGATCGCGCGCTGCGGGGCGGTCGCCGCTTGTCTCGCGGCGTCGGGCATTCCGGCCGTGGCGACGGAAGGCGGGAAGACGGAATATCCGTTCGGCGTCGACACCGTCGACATGGCGCTCGAGCCGCCGCTCGGCGAGTCGCAGTTCTACGATTATCTGCAATATTACTCGGCGAGCAAATTCGCCGGCGGGAGCGGTCAGAGCATCTGGCGCGGCTTCGCGGCCAATATCGTGATGAACGCGTTCCGCTTCGATCACACTTTTGCCGCCTGGGGCCCGTTGACCTGGGGCGTGAGCGTCATCCAGCCGGTCGGCCAGATCGGCCTGACCTCGCTGGGCACGCCCCCCGACGGTCCCCGGCCGGCGGGGCACGGCGCGGACTTCAATGACGGCGGCCTGGCCGACACGATCCTCCGGCCGCTGCAGGTGAGCTACGCCGCCGCGCCCAACATGTTCATCGAATACTCGCAGCAGATCTGGGCGCCGACCGGCAGCTACAACGCGGCCAATCCGGCCAGTCCCGGCTTGAATCATTGGAGCTTCGGCGAGCAGGCGCTGTTCACCTGGTTCGTGACCAAGGAGTGGGAGTTCGACGGCAGCGCGATGTTCTCCGAGTACCTGAAGAATCCGGCGAACGGCTACCAGTCCGGAAATGACGTCACCGTCGATTACATGATCGGCTACCGGCCGATCCCGTCGCTGCCGAAGCTCCAGTTCGGCCTGGTCGGCTATTTCTACAAGCAGTACCGGCCCGACACGATCAACGGCGTCGAGGTGACGAGCGCCAACATCAACATTCCGGTGCTGCCGGGAGCCGTCGGCAGCGGCTTCGAGGGCCAGGCGATCGCGCTCGGCCTGCAGCTGCG
>JASHTP010000514.1 GCA_030040495.1 Alphaproteobacteria bacterium | reverse complement strand
TCACGTCGGCGCCGCCCTCGACCAGCCGCCCGCCGTAATAGCCGCCGATGGCACCGGCGCCGAGCACCAGAATCCGCATCTCGCCCTCCTCCTTCTCGCGGTCGCGCCATGCTAGCGAAGCGGCGCGGCGCGACGCCACCCCCGAAAGCTCGATGCGCCGCAAAATAAGAGTCCTTCTCCGCCCCGTTGGGGCGGAGAAGCGCAACCCGTTCGATCGCGCTGCGATCGAACCCAAGCGGGGCCGGTTGCAAAGCAACCGGCCGGGTTGCGAGGATGAGGTGGGGACTTGCGGCGAGCACCACCTCACCCTCCCATTGCCTTGCAATGGGTCCCTCCAGCAACCCGGCCGACCGCTTTGCGGTCGGCCCCGGAGGGTTCGCTCGCAGAGCGAGCGAACGGGTTGCTCCCCCGCTTCGCGGCGGAGAGGGGCAAGGCGCGGGCTTGGAGGCGAAGCGTGAAAACCATCGAGGTCAAAGGCGCGCTCGTGCCGGCGCTGGGGCTCGGCACCTGGCAGCTCGGCGGGCGCCAATGCGTCGAGGCGGTGCGCCAGGCGCTGGCGCTGGGCTACCGCCACATCGACACGGCGCAGATGTACGGCAACGAGAGCGAGGTCGGCCGCGCCATCCGCGAGAGCGGCGTGCCGCGCGGCGAGATCTTCCTCACCACCAAGCTCGCGCCCGGCAATTATGCGGCGGCGCGGGCGCGGCGCGCGACGGAGGAGAGCCTGAAGCGGCTCGGCCTCGACGCGGTCGACCTGCTGCTCATCCATTGGCCGACCGGCGAGGCGCCGCTGGGCGAGACCTTGGCGGCGATGGCGCGGCTGCGCGCGGAAGGCAAGACGCGCTTCATCGGCGTCAGCAACTTCAACGTCGCGCTGCTCGAGGAAGCGGTGGCGACGCACGGCGCCGACATAATCTGCAACCAGGTCGAGTACCATCCGTTCCTGTCGCAGCGCGCGGTGAAGGCGGCGCTCGCGCGCTTCGGGCTGATGCTGACCGCCTACTCGCCGCTGGGGCGCGGCCTCGTGCAGCGCGACAAGACGCTCGCGGCGCTGGCGCGCAAATACGGCAAGTCGCCGGCGCAGCTGGCGCTGCGCTGGCTCGTCGACCAGGCGACCGTCGCCGCCATCCCCAAGGCGGCAAGCCCGGCGCACCTCGCCGCCAATCTCGACATTTTCGATTTCGCGCTCGCCGAGGCGGACCGCGCGGCGATCGACGCGCTCGCCGCCAACCGCCGCGTCGTCGACCCCGGCTGGGGGCCGGAGTGGGATGAGGAGTGAGGGGGGCGGCAGGACGGTGGTGCGTCCTTCGACAGGCTCAGGGGCTGCATAGCGGCCGGTGCGTCCTTCGACAGGCTCAGGATGAGGAAGGTTCTTTTTGGCCTTTGGCAGGGCAACGAAGAAACGTCCTCATCCTGAGCCTGTCGAAGGACGCACCCTTCTATTGCAGCTTTTCCGAATAGGCGCGCGACAATTCCTGCAGCGCGTCGTAGTCGCCGCGGATGAGCGCCTCTTTCTTGTCGCGCCGCCAGCCCTTCACCTGTCGCTCGGCGGCGATCGCGTCGGTGATGCGGTCGAAATGCTGCTCGAAGACGAGAACGACGGGGCGGCGTCGCGCGGTGTAGCCGTCGAAGTCGCCGGCATTGTGCTGCGCCACGCGGTCATCGAGCGAGGCGCGGGTGGTGCCGACATAGTAGGACCCGTCGGCGCAGCGGAGCATGTAGAGGTAGGCGCTCATCGCAGGGGCTGCATGGCGGACGGTGCGTGCAGCCGTCCCCTACCCGCGCTCGGCTTCGAGCTTGTCGACGAGGGCGGGGAGGACGCGGAGGTCGTAGCCTTTGACGGCGGCTTCGGCGACGAGCTTCAGGGCGCTGTCGCCGTCGAAGAGGGCGCGGCCCGCCGCCCACATCAGGTAGCAGCGCGTGCCGCTGCGGCAATGCGCCAGCACCGGGCCGGGGCCGCGCAGCAGCAGCTTCTGGAACTCGGCCACCTGCGCGCGCGTGATGTTGCCGGTGACGATCGGGAGATAGCGGTATTCGAGCCCGTGCCGCTTCGCCTCGGCCTCGGCCTCGGCGGATGCCAGCTGTCCCGGCTCCTCATTGTCGGGCCGGTTGTTGATGATCATGGCGAAGCCGGCCTTGGCGAGCTCCGCGATGTCGCTCTTGGCGATCTGGCCGGCGACGCTCAGGGACGGATTGATCTGCGTCGACTGCTGCATGGCAAATCTCCCGCGTGGAATGGCGGCTTCATAGCACGCGCTCAGCGCCCGGCGAAAGCGGCGAGGATCTCGTCGACGGTGGCGATCTCGGCGAGCAGCGCCATCGAAGCGAGGCTCGCCTGGTGCAGGGCCGGGCTCGCCGAGGAGCAGGCGTCGGCTGCCACCACCACGCGGTAGCCCATGTCCGAGGCGCGGCGCACCGTGCTCTCGACGACATAGGTGGTGGAGACGCCGGCGATGACGAGCCGCTCCGGCCGATAGAGCGCGACGAGGTCGGCCAAGGGCGAGCCGTGGAAGGCGTCGTTGCGCTGATGGGTGACGACGGGCTCGCCCGGCAGCGGGCCGAGGCCTGCGTAGAACTCGGCGCCCCAGCCGCCCTCGACGAGCGCGCCCGCGGCGGCGACGCGGCGCCAGATCTCGGCGTTCTGCGCCAGCTCGGCATGGCCGGCGCGGAAGGCGATCCTGACCGAGATCACCGGCACGCCGCGGGCGCGGGCGCCGTCGAGGAGCCGGCGCGCGGCTTCGATGACGGCGGCGCGCTCCGGGCTCGCCTCGGCGATGCCGATGCGGATCTTGCCCCGGGGATGCACGATGTCGTTCTGGTAGTGGAGGGCGAGGAGGAGGCTGGACGTTTGCTTGATGCTCATGTGCCGGCGCCACCCCTCACCCTCCCCGTGCTTCGCACGGGGCCCCACCCTCTCCCGCAAGCGGGAGAGGGAGTTATAGGAAGAGCTGCATCACTTCCATCGGCGCGTCGCAATTGACGAGGTCGATGCGCTTCATGGCGATGCGGAAGTCGCCGCCGGCGCGGCGCAGCCAGTGGCGCACCGTGCCGCCGAAGAGGCGCTGCTCCTCCTTGCGGTGCTCGAGGATGTGCAGGGTCGAGCGCACCACCAGGTCGGCCTTGGGGTCGATCCCGCCCTCGGCGCCCTTGCCGCCCTCGGGATCGAGCATGACGTTGCCGACGACATGGCTCATGCGCGTCGGGAAGTCCTGGCTCCAGGCGTGCGGATGGGTGATGCGGATGATCCGCATCTCCATGCGCATGCGGTCCTCAGCATAGAGCGAGACGGTGTCGACCGGGTCCTTCTGCCCCGGCACCGAAGGCACCCAGTAGAAGCAATCCTCGG
>JASHTP010000513.1 GCA_030040495.1 Alphaproteobacteria bacterium | reverse complement strand
GGTCATCTTGTCCGCGGCCGTGGCGGTCGCCGCGGCCAGCGCCAGCAGCGCCACGGCGAGGGCGGAGCGCAAGCTGCGGCGAGCGATGGTCGGCATGGTCCCGATCTCCTTGAGGTCGCCCGGGCGGGAGGTCAGGCCAAAAAGAAAACCCGCCGCGGCTGTCGCCGGGGCGGATTGGCCCTCGCTTTAGCCGCATTTCTAAAGCGCCCGCAAGCTGAAGCTCAAATCGGCGCTGTGAGACGGTCATAGACTGACATCTAGATACTTTCAATATGATTCATTCAACAAAAAATATTGGTTGAACAGGTTTCGCGGCGGGCGGCGACCGCGGCGGGGCGACGGAGGTCAGCCCGGGACCGCCGGACGGGGAAGGCTGGCGGGCTGCAGGACGCGGCCGGCCGGGAGCCAGATGGTGGCAGTGGTGCCCTGGCCGGGCGCGCTGTCGAGCTCGAGCTTGCCGCCATGCAGCTCGGCCATGGAGCGCGCCAGCGGCAGCCCCAGCCCCGTGCCCTGGTATTTGCGCGCGAGGCGGCTGTCGATCTGGCCGAAGGGGCGCATTGCCTTGTCGAGATCGGCCTTGGCGATGCCGATGCCGGTGTCCTCGACGATGAGGCGGAAGCCGTCCTGGGGGTGGTAGCTGGCGCGGATGGTGACGCGGCCGCCGGTGGGCGTGAACTTGACGGCGTTGGACAGCAGGTTGAGCAGGATCTGCTTCAACCGCCGGCTGTCGCCCTGGAGCTGCGGCAGGCCCGACGGCAGCTCCTGCACCAGCCTGAGGCCGGCGGTGTCGGCGCGGTCGCGCATCAGGCGGGCGCAGGATTCGACGACGGCGACGATGTCCACCGTCTCCTCGATGAGCTCGACCTTGCCGAACTCGACCTTGGAGACGTCGAGCACGTCGTTGATCAGGTTCAGCAGATGCAGGCCGCTGTCGCGGATGTCGCGGGCGTAGTCGCTGTAGCGCGCATCGCCCAGCGGGCCGAAGATCTGCCCCATGAGAATGTCGGAGAAGCCGATGATGGCGTTCAAGGGCGTGCGCAGCTCGTGGCTCATATTGGCGAGGAACTCGGTCTTGCTCCGGCTCGCCAGCTCCGCCTCGTCCTTGGCGCGGCGCAGATCGGCCTCGACGCGCTTCCTCTCCGTAATGTCGGCGAAGGTGAAGAGGCTGCCGCCGTCGGGCATAGGGCTCCGCCGCATCTCGATGAAGCGGCCGTTCGGCGGATGGAACTCGGCCACGTCCGACTGCGTCTCGCGCAGCTGTTTGAGTCGGTGCTGCACCTGCACCTCGACGTCGCCCGGCCCGAACTCGCCGCGCTCGGCCGCGAGCTTCAGGATCGCCGCCATCGGCGCGCCGACTCCAAGCAGCTCGGGCGGCATCTGCACCAGCTCGACCCATCGATCGTTCCACATCTTGATGCGCAGCTGCGCGTCGAGCACGAGCAGCCCCTGCTCCATATGCTCCATCGTGGCGCGCAGCAGCGCCGTCTTCTCCGCCAGCTCCTGCTCGCGCCGCTTGACCCCGGTGATCTCGGTCTGCACCACCACCGTGCCGCCGTCGCGTGTATGCTCCTCGCTGATCTGGAACCACCGCTCGCCGATCTGGCGCTCTTCGACGATGAAATGCGGCGCGTTGTGGCGCCTCAGGCGGTCGGCGACCCATTCCTCCTCGTGCCCCTTGGCCTTGGCGGGCAACCCGGCATAGGCGCTGGCGCGGCAGATCTCCTCGAAGGGCGTGCCCGGCACCAGCACGTCGGCGATCGGCGCGTGCAGCTCGCGGTAGCGGCTGTTGCACAGCACCAGCCGGTCCTCCTTGTCGAGCAGCATGAAGCCTTCCGGGATCGCCTCGATCGCGTCGATGAGACGGGACTGGGCGGCGGCGGCGCGCTCTTCGGCGAGCGTCTCCTTGGTAAGGTCGCGGCCGGTGCCGCGATAGCCCGCGAAGCGTCCGGCGGCGTCGAAGACCGGCACGCCGCTCACCGCGAGATGGCGCACCCCGCTGGTCGCGGTGCGGCGGATGAAGCGGAATTCGCGGAACGGCTTGCGCATCTCAAGCGTCCGCAGCAGCGGCCGCCAGTCGATCTCATCGAAGCCGGGCAGTGTCACCTCGTCGATGCGCTTGCCGAGGAAATCCGCGGCGAAAGGCGCGGCCTGGCCGTCGATGCCCGAGCACATGTAGGTGAAGCGCAGCTGCGCGTCCTTTTCCCAGAACCAGTCCGAGCCGATCTCGGCAAAGGCGCGCAGACGCTCCTCTTCCTCCGGCGCCGGGGCGGCGGCAGGCGGGGCCTTGGCTGCGGAGCGACCGAGTTTCGACATGGGCGCGCGGTTTTCCTCCGGCGGCAAACGCCTTCGTCTCCGCCTTTGCGGGCGGGTTGAAAGCGCGATGCTAGTCGCCGTTCGTTAACAGATCGTCAACCAAGGCGCCCGCGGCGCGAGGCTAAGCCTTTGAAATCATTCGACCGAGCGGCCGGCCGCCGAAAATATGAACGTGGAAATGCGGCACTTCCTGATGCGCGTCGCGCCCGTGATTGGCGAGAATGCGATAGCCCGGCCCGGCCACCCCCAGGGCGCGGGCGACCTCGCCCACGGCGCGGAAAAAGGCGGCGAGTTCGCCGTCGCTGGCCTTGGCCGAGAAATCGTCGAGCGATTCATAGGCGCCCTTGGGAATGACCAGGACATGCACCGGCGCCTGCGGATTGACGTCGTGGAAGGCGAGCACCTGCTCGTCCTCATAGACCTTCCTGCACGGAACCTCGCCGCGCAGGATGCGGGCGAAGACGTTGCCGGGATCGTAAGCCATCGGCGTGCCTCAAGATTTGCCGCGGGAGTTCTTCTCCTCGATGCCGGACCTGCCGGAGCGGGCGTCGAGGGCGCGCCAGACTTCGGCCGGAGCGATGCCGCGCGCTGCCCAGAGCACGAGGAGATGGTAGAGCAGGTCGGCGCTTTCGGCGACGAGTCGCGAGTCGTCGCCGCGGACCGCCTCGATCGCCGTCTCCACCGCCTCTTCGCCGAGCTTCTTGGCGATCCCGGCCGGGCCTTCGGCCAGCAGCTTCGCGGTATAGGAGGAGGCGGGATCGGCGCCGCGGCGCGCGGCGATCACCGTATAGAGCCGGTCGAGGGTGGTGCCGTCGATCTCTGCCATGTCGGGGCCCGTCTTCGGTTTTCCGTGGTCACTTCAGTGGCCCGCGCCGGTGCCGTCAACCGATAACTAAGAAATGACCGCCGAGAATCCCGGCCGGAGCCTTGCCGGCAGCGCATCGTGGCCATCGGGCCAGCCGTCCGGCGCGTGCTAGTGCAGGTAGATTGCCATCGAGACTGCGCCCGAGGCACGGGTCGTCGCCGGCAAGGCGGGAGCACTTCGGCCTCGCCGGTTGCGCGTCAGGAACGGTCGCTTTTATGCTGCTTTTTGGTGGGCCCGACCTCCCTTTCTCTCGGGCCCAAAGGGGGAGACGAATGACGCACCGTAAGAACCTTCTCGGCATCATCGGCCTCGCCGCCGCGGCAGGCCTCGTCGCCTGCTCGCCGGTGATGGAGGCGAACCGCCCCGATCCCGTCGATTTGTCGCAGTTCAAGCCGGGCGAGGACCGGTTCGAGATCGTCAAAATCGTCGGCGCGCCGATGACCTCGATGAAGCATGACGGCCAGTCCTGCGACATCTATCAGCTTTACACCCACGGCCCGGGCGCCGGCGGCAGGGCCGCCATCGCCGCCACGGAAGCGGTTGCCGACGTCTTCACCCTCGGGCTTGCCGAAGTCGTCTCGACGCCCACCGAAGCCGCGACCAAGAACAGCAAGTACCCCGTCACCTTCTGCTATGGCGACGATGGCAAGCTGGTCTCGGTCCAGGAGATGCCGAAGCCGGCGAACTGACCGGCTCAGAGCCTCACCGGAATCCCCGCGGCGGCGAGCCGCGCCTTCGCCTGGGCGATGCTGAAGCTGCCGAAATGGAAGATCGAGGCGGCGAGCACGGCGGTGGCGTGGCCGTCGCGGATGCCTTCCACCAGATGGTCGAGCGTGCCGACGCCGCCCGAGGCGATGACCGGGATCCGGATCGCGTCGGCGACCGAGCGGGTGAGCGGGATGTCGAAGCCCGCTTTGGTGCCGTCGCGATCCATCGAGGTCAGCAGGATCTCGCCGGCGCCGGCGGAAGCCATGCGCTTTGCCCACTCGACCGCGTCGATGCCGGTGGCGCGCCTTCCGCCATGGGTGAAGACCTCCCAGCGGCCGGAGCCGACGGATTTGGCGTCGATGGCGACGACGATGCACTGGCTGCCGAACTTCTCGGCCGCCTCCCTGACGAAATCCGGCCGCGCCACCGCGGCGGTGTTGATCGAGGCCTTGTCGGCGCCGGCGAGCAGCAGGCGGCGGATGTCCTCGACGCCGCGCACGCCGCCGCCGACGGTGAGCGGCATGAAGCACTGCTCGGCGGTGCGCGCCACCACGTCATAGAGCGTGTCGCGGTTCTCGGCCGAGGCGGTGATGTCGAGGAAGCACAGCTCGTCGGCGCCTTCGCGGTCGTAGAGCTTGGCCTGCTCGACGGGATCGCCGGCATCGATGAGGTCGATGAAATTGACGCCCTTCACCGTGCGCCCGTCCTTGACGTCGAGGCAGGGGATGACGCGCATCTTCAGCATGCGGGGCCCTCCACCGCCGCCAGCGCGGCGGCGAGATCGATGCGCCCGTCATAGAGCGCGCGGCCGCAGACGACGCCGGCGACGCCGTCCGCCTCGTGCGCCTTGAGCGCGCGCAAATCGTCGAGCGAGGCGACGCCGCCCGAGGCGATCACCTCGGTGGTGAGCGCCCGCGCCAGCGCCGCCGTCGCCGCGACGTTGACGCCCTGAAGCGCGCCGTCGCGCTCGATGTCGGTATAGATGATGGCGGCGGCGCCGGCATCCTCGAACTCGAGCGCGAGGTCGAGCGCCCGCCGCTCGGTCGCCTTGGCCCAGCCCTCGACCGCGACGCGGCCGCCGCGCGCATCGATGCCGATGACGACGCGGCCGGGAAAGGCGCGGCACGCCCATCTGACCAGCGCCGGATCGGCGAGCGCCGCGGTGCCGAGGATGACGCGCCGGACGCCGCGCTCGAGCCAGCCCTCGATGGTGGCGCGGTCGCGGATGCCGCCGCCGAGCTGGACCGGAACGCCGGCGGACCCGACGATCGCCTCGACCGCGGCGCGGTTCATGGGCTTGCCGGCGAAGGCGCCGTCGAGGTCGACGACGTGCAGGTAGCGGCAGCCGGCGGCGACGAAGCGCCGCGCCTGGCCCGCGGGATCGTCGCTGAACACGGTGGCGCGGCTCATCTCGCCGCGCAGCAGGCGCACGCATTGCCCGCCTTTGAGGTCGATGGCGGGGTAGAGCATCATGGCGCCGAAGTTTCCTCGGCGGTGAGGCGCTTGAAATAGAAATGGCCGGGGATCGGCTTGCCGTCGACGCGGGCATAGGCGGGGTGCGTGCCCCAGCGCACATAGCCCAGCGATTCGTAGAGCTGGATCGCCGCTTCCTGCGTCGCCCGCACGTCGAGGTTGAGGATGGCGAAGCCGGCGGCGCGCGCCGCCTCTTCGACGGCGAGCACGATGCGCCGCGCCAAGCCATGGCCGCGCGCCCAGGGCGCGATGAAGTTGCTGGTGAGCTGCGCGGCGAAGGCCTGCGCCTCGTTGTTGCGCGGCGGGCGCGAGAGCTGCGCCGAGCCGCAGATGGTGCCGTCGAGCCGGGCGACGAAGAGCCGCCGCTCCGGCACCAGCAGCACGCCGCGCCAATAGGCTTCCATGATGTGGCGCGGCGGCGCCGCAACCCAGCCGAAGCCGCCGCCCGCCTTGATTGCGTCCTCGGCGGCGTCGCAGAGATCCTCGAGATCGGTGCCGGCGAAGCTCTCGACCGGCTCGACCGCCTTCTTCGGCGCCGGGGACCCGCTCACGGGCGCCACCGCAGGAAATTGGCGATGAGCCGCAAGCCCGTCGCTTGGCTCTTCTCGGGGTGGAACTGCGTGCCGACGAGATTGTCGCGGCCGACGACGGCGGCGATCTCGCCGCCATATTCGACGGTGGCGAGCACGTCGCGCCGCTCGGCGCAGGCGAAACGGTAGCTGTGCACGAAATAGGCGTGCGCGCCGGAGGCGATGCCGTCGAGCAGCGGATGGGCGGCGCGCAGCGCGAGCTCGTTCCAGCCCATGTGCGGGATCTTGAGCGCGGGGTCGGCGGGCGCGATCGCCACCACTTCGCCGGCGATCCAGCCGAGCCCGTCCACCGTCTCGAACTCGCGGCCGCGGTCGGCCATGAGCTGCATGCCGACACAGATGCCGAGGAAGGGCCGGCCGCGGCGCCTGACCGCCTCGTCGAGCGCCGCCTCCATGCCGGGCACCGCGGCGAGGCCGCGGCGGCAATCGGCGAAGGCGCCGACGCCGGGCAGCACCACGCGCTCGGCGCGGCGCACCGTCTCGGCGTCGTGCGTCACCCGGATCTCGGTGTCGATGGCGGCCTCGCGCGCCGCGCGCTCGAACGCCTTGGCGGCGGATCGGAGGTTGCCCGAGCCGTAATCGATGATGGCGGTGATCATGGCTCGGACCTAAAGAACGCCCTTGGTCGAGGGCACGGCGTCGGCACGGCGCGGGTCGATCGCCACCGCCTGCCTCAAGGACCGCGCCAGGCCCTTGTAGCAGGATTCGACGATGTGGTGGTTGTTCTCGCCATAGAGGTTCTCGACATGGAGCGTCATCCCGGCCGACTGGGCGAAGGCCTGGAACCATTCCTTGAACAGCTCCGTGTCCATCTCGCCGAGCTTCGGCTTCGAGAAAGTCACCTTCCACACCAGATAAGGCCGGTTCGAGACGTCGAGCGCGACGCGCGTCAGGGTCTCGTCCATCGGGATGAGCGCATCGCCCCAGCGCGCGATGCCGCGCCGGTCGCCGAGCGCCTTCGCCACCGCCTCGCCGACGACGTAGCCGGTGTCCTCGGTGGTGTGGTGGAAGTCGATGTGGAGATCGCCCTCGGCGCGCA
>JASHTP010000512.1 GCA_030040495.1 Alphaproteobacteria bacterium | reverse complement strand
CCGCCAGGAGCAGCGCCGGCAGCGCGGCGCCGGCGGGATCGATGCCGGCGACGAGATGCGGGCGCAGGCGCCGGGCGCGGCCCAGCAGCACCGGCGCGCTGGAGAGCGCGAAGGACAGGTCCTGCAGCTCGCGGCCGAGGCCGCTGGGCAGATGAGCGCGCCGCCGCGGACAGCGCGTCACGCGGATGCCGCGATGCTCCTCGACCCGCCACCAGCCTTGCGGCTCGCCGGCGCGCGTGCCGCCGGCGGCGACCACTTCGACCTCGTGGCCGCGCCCGGCAAGCCAGAGCGCCAGCTCCTCGGCGACGGTGCCGGGGGCGAAATTCTCGCTGAGGAAGAGAATGCGCCGCGCCGAAGCGCCGCGGTGAGCGCGCGCCATCCTGCGCCGGCCCTAGGATTGCCGCGGACGCGGGCCGGCACTGCCCAGCAGCCGGTCGATGTGGCGGCCCTGGAACAGGCGCAGCCCCATCGACTGGCCGAAGCGGACGGCGTCCTCGCTGTCGCAGCGCGCCAGGATGAGGCGCGAGCGGCCGGTGCGCTCGACCGCCTCGCGGAAGGCTTCGGTGCGCTGCGTCGCCATCGGGTCGGCCATGTCCGGCGACCAGAACATCTTGATGAAGTCGAGGCCGAGCCGCTCGCGGTCGATGAAGGAGAGCGTCACCGACGAGACCCCGTCGAGGCAAACCCGGTAGCCGCGCTCCTTCAGATAGTCGCGGGCGAAGATATAGGCGCCGAGGTCGGCGAAGATGTCGACCTTCTGCAGCTCGATGATGATGGTGCCGCGCGCGCCGGCGCGCAGGCTCTGGTCGAACTGCAGGAACTCCGGGGACAGCAGGGTCGAGATGTTGAGATTGATGCTGTAGGACTGGGCGATCGCCTGGTCGTCGTTGCGGCGCAGCAGGGCGAGCACGCGGCGGTCGAGATGCTGGGTCAGATGCTGGAAGAGCCAGCGGTCCGAGGCGATGTCGCGCTTCGGCATGATGCTGTCGCGCAGATCCGCGATCGAGATGTAGACCTCGCGGAACACCGGCTTCGGCGATTCCTCGCCCATGATGGCGCAGATCGCCTGCCGGCGCATGACGTTGGAGAGGTCGGCGCACTGGATCGACGCCACCAGCTCGGCCAGCGCCTGCGGGTCCATCGTCAGGCGCTCTTCGCGCGGCACGCTGCCGGCGATGGCGGCGAGCCGCTTCTGCCGCTTGACCTCCTGCTCGTAGATCTCCTCGACCCAGGCGAGGAACTCCTGGTAGTCGCGCTCGATGTCGTACCAGGTGGCGAAGCGGTCGGGCGCGGTCTCGTCGAGCTCGGCGGCGAGCGGGTCGTCGCCGAACAGGTAGCGCAGCCGCATGATCGCGTCGTCGATGACGGCGATGCTGGCGTCCTTGCAGACGAAGACGATGTCGGCGTTGAGCAGCAGGAAGATGCGGCCGTTGAACTGCTTGACCAGCGCCTCGAAGGTGTTGGCGGCGATGCGGATGTGATGGGCGCGGCGGTTGTCGGGCCTGAGCCGCGACAGATGGATGACGATGGCGCGGCGGCCGAGCGGGTGGCGGCCGAGGCGCCGCGTATAGTCGAGCAGCTGCGATTCGACGCTCGCGGACTTCTCCTCCGCAATCTGCTTCGTCAGGGGGTCGAGTCGCTGCATGCCGGGCACCGCTGGGTCCGCCGCCATGATGCGCTGCCAACCCCTACGGAATGGTTAACTCTCTCCTAAGGCCGCCGCGCCCGGCGGTGGCGCAGGCCGCGGCGTTGCTCCATAGTCGCCTCATGCTCAACCGTCTCCTGGCCCTGACGCGGCAGCAGGCCCAGCCCGGGGCGACGCCCGAGGTGCCGCCGGGCCGCCGCGTCTACGCCGTCGGCGACATTCACGGCAGGCTCGACCTGCTGCGCCGGCTGCACCTTCTGGTCGAGGAGGATGCCAGGGCCCGGCCGGGGCCGCTCAACGTGCTGGTCTATCTCGGCGACTACATCGATCGCGGCGACGCCTCGCCGGCGGTCATCGACCTGCTGCTCGACGAGCCGCTGCCGGGCTTCGAGACGGTGCATCTGAAGGGCAATCACGAGGACAGCCTGCTGCGTTTTCTCGAGGATATCGAGGTCGGGCCGGCCTGGCTGCTCTATGGCGGCGCCGAGACCTTGCTGAGCTACGGCGTCCGCCCGCCGCGGCCCGCGGGCGGCGACCGGGAGCTGCAGCGGGCGCAGCGCGAGCTCAGGACGCGGCTGCCCGAACGCCACCGCCGCTTCCTTGCCGGGCTCCGGCTCACCCATGAGGAAGGCGACTATCTCTTCGCCCATGCCGGCATCCGCCCGGGCGTGCCGCTCGAGCGGCAGCAGGAGGCGGATCTGCTGTGGATTCGCGACGAGTTCCTGCTCTCCGACGCCGATTTCGGCAAGATCGTCGTGCACGGCCACACCATCACCGCGCGTCCGGACGTGCAGCGCAACCGCATCGGCATCGATACCGGCGCCTTCGCCAGCGGCACGCTCACCGCTCTGGTGCTCGAAGGCACCGCCTGGTCGTTCCTGCACACCTGAGGCGCCGCCCGCTGCCGCGGGACCGGATCGGCATCGGGAGGGGGAAACATCCGGCGCCGTCCTTCTGACGGGGCCGGAGAAGCGTCGACCGCTGCGCTTCGGCAGCGGGCTCGCGCACTCTGCGTTTCTTACGCGACGATGTTGAGCAGGCTGCTCGAAGCGCTGTCGCCGTCGCTGTCGGCGCCGCCGGTGAGGGCGGAAAGCGTGGCGGAAGCGCTCTGGCCCGTGGCCTGCTGGCCCTGATCCACCGGCTTCCCGCCGCCATGGTGATGGTGCTGCGGCATCGCCCCGGCGGTCTGCTGCTGCTGTTGCTGCTGTTGCTGCAGCTGCTGCAGATAGAGCTGGTAGCTGGATGTCGCACTGGACACGCTGCTGACGGTCATGGTTTCTCCTTTTCTGGTTGACCGACGCAGGCCGGCCGGCCTGCGTCGTTGCCGCCAGCAACTTTCGTGCCGCGGAAATCCGCGGGATTTCGCCGCCGCGCCGCGGCCTTGCGCGCCGCTGCCCGGCAGTTCCTGCCGGGGCGCCGGCAGGCCCTGCCGCGCCGGTCAGCGCGCGTCGAGCTCGGGATAGTGGCGGAAGATGCCCTGCTCGTTGAAGGCGAGACGCCGCCCGGAGGCGAGATAGGCCTTGAGGCGCGGCCGCTCGGCGACCCGGTCGTGCAGCGCGACGACGCGCGGGAATTTCCGCTCCAGCCGTTGCAAAGCGGCCGGGAAGGCGTAGCGCAGGCCCTCGAGGATCTGGAACAGCGACAGGTCGGGATAGCTGAGCCGCGCGCCGACGAGATGCCCGTCGCCCGCCGGGTTCAGCTCCAGCACGCGCTCGAAATAGCCGAGATATTTGGGGGCGCGGCGCTTCAGGAAATCGGCGGCGCGGCGCTTCGCCTCCGGGCGCTGATCCTCGTAATAGAGGCTGCTGGCGATCGGGTGATGCGTGTCGTGCGTCTCGTCGACGAGATCGGCGATGGTGAGCTGGAGCTGGTGCGCCCAGAGCCGGCCGGCTTCGCTCGCCGGCGCCAGGCGGAGGCGCGCGCCGAGATAGAGCAGGATGTTCGCGGTCTGGCCGATGATGAGCCGGCCGGCGCGCAGGAAGGGCGGCGCGAAGGAGGGTCGGGCGACGCGCTCGCCTTCGAGCAGGCGGAACATCCGCTCGAGCCCGCCCGCGCGCCGCGCGACATCGACGTAATCGGCGCCGGCCTCTTCGAGCGCGAGGCGCACGAACTCGCCGCGCCCCTGGATCCCCGGCCAGTAATAGAGCTCGTAGCGCATGGCTCCTCCCCCTTCAGAGCGTCCGCGTCGCGCCGCCGTCGATGTCGATCAGCGCGCCTTGCAGATAAGCTGCGCGCCGGCTCGCCAGGAAGCAGACCGCGTCGGCGATCTCCTCGACGCTGCCGAAGCGGGCGACGCCCATCTCCTGCGGCAGGAGCCGCCGCGCCGCCTCGAGCGAGATGCCCTTGGCGGCGGCGTAGCTCTCGATGCGCGGGGCGAGCCGGTCGGTCTCGATCGCGCCGGGATTGATGGCGTTGACGCGCACGCCGTCGCCGATGCCGATTTCCGCCATGGTCTTGGTGAAGGCGAGGAGCCCGGCATTGACCGCGCCGCCGATGGCGAACTCCGCGCCCGGCGTGCGGCCGCCGATGCCGATGATGTTGACGATGGCGCCGCCGCGCGCCTTGAGCGGCGGCCACAGCGCGCGCGTCAGCCGGACATAGCCGAAGAATTTGAGCGCGAAGCCTTCCTGCCAGTCGGCCTCAGTCAGCGCGAAGACGTCGCCGCGCCTGGTCGTCCCGGCATTGTTGACGAGGATGTCGAGCCCGCCGAATTCGCGCTCCGCCGCCGCCGCCGCGCGCGCCACGCCCGCGCCGTCGCGCAGATCGGCGACGCAGGCGACGATGCGCCCGTCGCCTGCGGCGAGCGCGCCGAGCAGCGCCTCGCT
>JASHTP010000511.1 GCA_030040495.1 Alphaproteobacteria bacterium | reverse complement strand
GCAGCCGGGTCGCGGCGCGCCGGCGCAGCGCGCCCGGGCGTAGTCGGCTAGGCCGCGAACCGATAGCGGCGCTCTGCGCGCCGCGACCGGCGCGTCGCGCTCCCGTCTTCCTCGCGACGACACCCCTGGACAAATGCGATCGCGCCCTTAGCCTTGAGGGCAGCTGCGCATTGTTTCGCCGGCGCCACCGAACCCGGGTCTTTCACATCGGGACGGCGCCGTCATTGCGGGCCGCGGCCCTGCCGCGGGAGGAGCGACGAAGCCCATGCGCCAGCCCTTGCCGGAGGCGAGCGCCGTCGATGTGCGCAGGCCGCGTAAGTCGCCGGCGCGACTGGCGGCGCTGCGGCGGGTCGCCGCCGACGAGAAGCGGCCCCTGATCCGCCTGCTGGCGGAATGGCTGGAGCTGTTTCTGGCACAGCGGCTGTCGATCGGCGAGTATCTCGGCCTCAGGCTTTTCGACGACGGGTTCTACGGCGCGGCCGACAAGCGCGCCTTCGTCGGCAACCGCGGCGCCGGGCGGATCCTGCTCAAGGCCAATTACCGCCTGGACCTCTTCGGGCTCATCGACAACAAGATCGCCTGCGATTTCCTGCTCGCCGCCCATGGTCTGCCGATCGTACCGACCGTGGCCCTCTACCGCGGCGGCGCCGGCAGGCCGGCACCATTCCTGCTGCACAGCGAAGCGGAGCTTCGCGCCTTCCTGTCCGACGCGGCGCGCTACCCGCTGTTCGGCAAGCCGCTGGGCGGCACGCAGAGCCTGGGATCGGCGAGCTTCGACCGCTACGACGCCGGCAGCGACGCGGTGGTGAGTTTCGACGGGCGCGCGCTGGCGCTCGACGCGTTCATGCGCGAGATCGCCGCGCATTACGCCACGGGCTACATCTTCCAG
Source organism: Alphaproteobacteria bacterium (assembly GCA_030040495.1). Taxonomy (GTDB): domain Bacteria; phylum Pseudomonadota; class Alphaproteobacteria; order ATCC43930; family CGMCC-115725; genus DAHUYF01. The sequence goes on along the minus strand of JASHTP010000511.1, from coordinate 2,493 downwards.
AGACGCGTCAGTCCGGCGCCGGAGATGCGGGCGATCTGCGGCGATCGGCTGGCGACGGTGCGGGTGCTGACGGCGATGGGCCGGGACGGGCCGCACATCCTGCGCGCCGCCTGGAAGATCCCCGCCGGGCGCAATGCCGCCGACAATTTCTGGCGCGTCGGCAATTTGCTGGCGCGGATCGGCCTCGACAGCGGACGGATCGAAAGCGCGGTGCGGGCGACGTCGACCGCGTTCGAGGAGGCGACGCATCATCCCGACACGGGCGCGGCGCTCCGCGGCACGGTGGTGCCGCACTGGCGCGAGCTGCTCGACCTCGCGCTCGACGGCGCGCGGGTCATCGGCGAGCTCGGGCTGCTGGGCTGGGACATCGCCCCGGCGGAGTCCGGCGCGGTCATCGTCGAGGTCAACCAGATTCCGGATTTCCGGCTGCACCAGATCGCCGATCGGCGGGGAATGCTCGATCCCGCGATGCTGGCCTTCCTGCGCGAGCGCCAGGCGCTTCAGTCGGAGTGGCGCCGGAAGCAGCTCGCCCGGTAGCGCGCGCCGGCGTCAGCGCGGCATGTCGCCCGCGAGGGTGATGCGGTGCATGACGCGGCGGTAGCCGTGATAGTCGTTGATGGGATTGTGCTGCGCCGCGCGGTTGTCCCAGAAGGCGAGCGAGCCGACGCGCCAGGCGAAGCGGCAGGTGAATTCCGGCCGGGTCTGGTGCTGGAAGAGATAGTCGAGCATTGGCGCGCTCTCTTCCTCGGTCATGCCGGAGAAGCGCACCGTGTGCCCGACATTGACGTAAAGCGCCTTGCGCCCGGTCTCGGGATGGGTGCGCACCGCCGGGTGCTCGGCGACGAACTCGTCATTTGCCCCCGGGCGCGCGTCGGACTTGATGCGGTCCTCGCGGGTGCGGGTGGTGTTGGCCTTGGCCGAGCTGTTCACCGCCTTGAGGCCGTCGAGCAGCCGCTTCATGCCCTCCGACAGCGCCTCGTAGGCGAGGTACTGGTTGGCGAAGAGCGTGTCGCCGCCGACCGGCGGCACCTGGCGCGCCACCAGCATGGTGCCCATCGGCGGCCGCTCGAGATAGGTCGTGTCGCTGTGCCAGATGCCGCCGAAATTCACCGTCTCGTGCTCGAGCTTCGCCACCTGGATGATCTCGGGGAAGCCGTCGATGCCGCGGACGAAGGGGTATTCGATGGGCTGGCCGAAGCGGCGGGCGAGCGCCATGAACCGCTCGGGCGGCAGCTCCTGGTCGCGGAAGAAGATGACGAGATGCTCGAGCAGCGCCTGGCGGATCGCCGCCACCGTGTCGGGCTCGAGCTCGCGGTCGAGCGCCACGCCGTGGATCTCGGCGCCGAGCGCGCCGGCGATGCGTCTGATATCGAGCCTAGCCATGGCGGCACTATAGCAGAGGTTCAGTGGCCCTCGAAATCCGGCTGCTTCCTGGGATGCGCCTCGGCGAAGGCCGGGATGGTCATGCAATGCTCGTAGATGCGCATGACCCGCTTGTAGGGCGCGAGGTCGGTCTTGAAGAGCTGCGCCGGCGTCACTTGCGTGACGAGGCAGATATCGGCCACCGTCGGGCTGTCGCCGTGGCAGAACTTGCCGGTCGGGTTCTTTTCGGCCAGCAGCCCCTCCATCGCCGCGAGGCCGGCGCCGAGCCAGTGCTGGATCCAGGCGGTACGCCCCGCCTCGTCGATCTTCAGCACGTTGGCGAGGTAGTTGCGGATACGCGGCACGATCAGAGGATGGGAGTCGGCGACGTTGATGAGCGCGAAGCCCCTGACCCAGGCGCGCGCCAGCAGCTCCTTGGGCAGGATCGGCGGGTTCGGGTATTTCTCCTCGAGATATTCGAGGATGGCCACGGATTGGAACAGCCTCGCATCGCCATCATAGAGCGTCGGCACCACTGCCTGCGGGTTCTCCTTGCGGTACCCCGGCTTGAACTGGTCGCCGCGGTCGAGATTGATGACGACGTCCTCGCGCTTGAGTCCCTTGAGGTTGAGCGCGATGCGCACGCGGAACGTCGCCTGCGAGCGCCAGTAGGTGTAGAGCTTCACCCGATCCTCCCTCATCCTCGATGGTGGCCGCCAGGGTTGCACGAGCCAAAGGCGGAGTCGAGAGACCGCCTACTTCTTTCCCGCCTTCGGCGCCTTGATCTTCAGCAGCTTCGCCGCGTTGCCGCCGAGGATCGCCGCCTTCTCGGCGGTGCCGAGCTTGGCGCTCGAGACGAAGCGCACCGGGTTGGGCTCGGCCATGTCGAAGGGATAGTCGCTGCCGAGCAGCACATGGTCGCTGCCCCAGCTATGGACGAGATATTCGAGCTGATGATGGGTGAAGACGATGCTGTCGAAATAGAGCTTCTTGAGATAGCTCGTCGGCTTCTTCTTTATCGCGCTGCGGCTGTCGGGGCGGGCGCCGTGGCCGTGGTCGCTGCGCCCGGAATAGGCCGGCAGGAAGCCGCCGCCGTGGGCGACGCAGATCTTGAGCCGGGGATAGGCCTCG
>JASHTP010000510.1 GCA_030040495.1 Alphaproteobacteria bacterium | reverse complement strand
CTGCCGGCGCGGCGACGACGGAGCTGGTCGCGCTGGTGGCCCGGCTCGGCCCCTTCGGCACCGGCAATGCCGAGCCGCGCTTCGCGCTGGCCAACCAGCGCATCGTCCGCGCCGACGTGGTCGGCGGGCAGCATGTCCGCTGCATCCTCGCCGATGGCGGCGGGCCGACGCGGCTCAAGGCCATCGCCTTTCGCTGCCTCGAAGGCGAGCTCGGCCCGGCGCTGCTCCAGGGCCAGGGTCGGGGCTTCCACCTCGCCGGCCATCTGCGCGCCGACCGCTGGCAAGGGCGCGAGGAGGTGCAGCTCATCGTCGACGACGCCGCCCCGGCCGCCGGCTGAGGCGGCGGAAGCACCATTTTAACCATTTCGTCATAGCCTGGGCTCGCGCCGCGCCCGATCCAGGCGGGCGACGACCGGTTGCGACGGAACATGGCGCGGACTCTCTATCGCTTCACCGACTGGTTCATCCCCGCGCAGCTGCGGCAGCGCCCCGACACGCTCGAGCGCGCGCGGCTCTTCGTCATCAGCCATTTCTCCGGCGCGCCGCTGGGCCTGATCGTGTTCTTCTACCTCCGCCACGTCGACCCCGATGCCGGGCTGCGCCTGTGGCTGATCTTCGCCGGCATCGCCGGCTTCTTCGCCTATCCCTTCGTGCTGCGCGCCACCCCGGCGTTCGACCTGCTGACCTTCGCCTCGATGGAGCAGATGCTGCTCGTCGTGCTCTTCGGCGCCTTCCAGTATGGCGGCCTCGCCTCGCCGTTCCTGCCCTGGCTCATCGCGGTGCCGGTGATCCTGCTCTATCACCTCGGCGCCCGGCCGCTCTACCGCGTCCTGGTCTTCCTGGCGCTGGGCGCGCATCTGGCGGTGTTCTACGCGATCTACCGCGAGAGCACGGGGTTTCCGGCGCATGTCGCGCCCCAGCACTTCACCGGCGTCGGCGTGCTGTCGCTGTTCTGCGCGGCGGTGTTCGTGGCGACGACCTCGCTCTATCACGCCAGCATCATCGGCGCGCAGCGGGCGGAGCTCGAGCACGAGGTCGGCGTGAGGCGCCTCACCGAGATCAAGCTGCGCGAAGCGAAAGAGGAGGCCGAGCGCGCCAACCGCGCCAAGAGCGAGTTCCTCGCCAAGATGAGCCACGAGCTGCGTACGCCCTTGAACGCCATCATCGGCTTCTCGCAGGTCATCGGCAGCGAGATGCTGGGCCCGGTGGGGCTCTCCCGCTATGCCGAATATGGCGGCGACATCGAGCGCAGCGGCCAGCACCTGCTGCAGATCATCAGCGAGATCCTCGACCTCGCCAAGATCGAGACCGGCAAGTTCGTGCTGCAGGAGGCCGAGTTCGACCTGGTGCCGCTCGTCCGCGACACGATCGGTCTGGTGCGTCCGCTGGCGGACGCGCGCGGCGTGCCGATCCGCTTCGTGACCGGAGCGGCTGCGATCCGGCTCTACGCCGATCCGCTTCGGGTGAAGCAGATCCTGCTCAACCTGCTGTCGAACGCGGTAAAGTTCACCGGCGAGGGCGGCCGCATCGAGGTCACGCTCGACCACGAGCGCGGCTCCGGCGTCAGGCTCAGGGTGAGCGACACCGGCGTCGGCATCCCCGCCGCCGATCTCGAGCGCGTGCTGCGGCCCTTCGAGCAGGTCGGCAATGCCATGCTCAATTATGGCGGCGGCACCGGCCTGGGGCTGCCGCTGGCGCGCGAGCTGGTGATGCTGCATGGCGGCGCGCTGACGCTGAGCAGCGAGGTCGGGCGCGGCACCGTCGTCACCGTGGCCTTCCCCGAAGCGCGCCTGGCGCGGCCGCGCATCGACGGCGACAGGCTGCGCGTCCCGGCCTGAGAAGCCGCCGCGGCGCGGCTCAGTAGCCCATCAGCGCGGCGTAGCGGTCGCGCTGGAAGGCGCCGTCGCCGAAGCTCGCCTGCGCCACGCGCGCCCGCTTCAGGAAGAAGCCGATCTCGTGCTCGTCGGTCATGCCGATGCCGCCATGCATCTGCACGCCTTCGTTGCCGACGAGGAAGAGGGCGTCGCCGGCCTTGGCCTTGGCCAGGCTGGCGAGCGCGCTCGCCTCGTCGCCGCCCGCGTCGAGCGCGGCGAGCGCCGCCACCACCGCCGACCGCGCCAGCTCGATCTCGCAGAACATCGCCGCGGCGCGATGCTTCAACGCCTGGAAGGAGCCGATGGGAACGCCGAACTGCTTGCGATCCTTGAGGTACTGCACGGTGCGTTCGAACGCTTCGGCGGCGCTGCCGAGCATCTCGGCGGCAAGCCCGGCGCGGGCGCGGTCGAGCACGGGATCGAGCACCTCGGCGCCCGCGTCGACGCGGCCCAGCACCGCCTCCTCGCCGAGCTCGACGCCGTCGAGGCGGACGAGCGCGGCGTTGCGGCTGTCGACCATGACGCTGCGGGTCCGCGCGACGCCGGCGGCATCGGCGGGGACGAGGAACAGGGTGATGCCGCCGCGCTCGTCCGCGGTGCCGGAGCTGCGCGCGGCGACGATGAGGAGATCGGCGACGTGGCCGTCGAGGACGAGGCGCTTCTCGCCCTCGAGGCGGAAGCCGGTGCCGGCGCGCCGGGCGGCGGTGGCGATGCGGTAGGGCGCGTGATGCGGGCCCTCCTCGAGGGCGAGCGCGACGAGACGCTCGCCTTTGGCCAGCGCCGGCAGATGCGCCGCCTTCTGCGCCGCGCTGCCGGCAAGCGCGAGCGCGCTCGCGCCGATGAGGGCGGTGGCGACGAGCGGACTGGCGGCGAGCGTGCGGCCCGCCGCCTCGAGCACCTGGCCGAGGCCGAGGCAGCCGAAATCGCTGCCGCCATGGGCTTCCGGCACCAGAAAGCCGGCCCAGCCGAGCTCGACCATCTGCCGCCACAGCGGCAGCGAGAAGCCGAGCGCGTCCTTGTCGTCGCGCAGCTTGCGCAGCGCGCTCACCGGCGAGCGCTTGGCGAAGAAATCGAACGCGGTGTCGCGGATGAGCGCGGTGTCGGCGTCGAGCGTCAGGGCCATGGCGCGCGGCGCCTCAATCGGGCAGGCCAAGCACGCGCTTGGCGATGATGTTGAGCTGGATCTCCGAGGTGCCGCCCTCGATCGAATTCGCCTTGGAGCGCAGCCATTCGCGCGCGATGCGCAGCTCGTCGCGGGAGAAGCCGTCGCCCTGCCAGCCGAGCGCCTGGGTGCCGACGCAGTGCAGCAGCAGCTCGAACTTCCGCTTGTTGAGCTCGGTGCCGTAATACTTGAACATCGCCGAGGCCGGCCCGGGCGAGCCGCTCTTCGCCTCTTCCGCGGCGCGGCGCTGGGTCAGGCGGAAAGCGCGCTGGTCGATCTCGTGCTGCGCGATGCGGTCGCGCAGCACCGCGTCCGCCACCCTGCCGTCGCGCTCGCCGGCATAGGCCTTGGCGAGCGCGGCGAGCGAGCGCTCGGCGCCGCGCTGCCGCTCGCCGATCGAGGCGATCATCTTGCGCTCGTGCTCGAGCAGCTTCTTGGCGATGGTCCAGCCGTTGTTGAGCCCGCCGACCAGATTCTCCTGCGGCACCCGCACATTCTCGATGAAGGTCTCGCAGAAGGGCGAGGCGCCGCTGATCAGCCGGATCGGCCGCGTGCGCACGCCGGGATCGTCCATGTCGATGAGCAGGAAGCTGATGCCCTCGTGCTTCTTGGCCGAGGGATCGGTGCGCACCAGGCAGAAGATCCAGTCGGCGAAGTTGGCGTAGGAGGTCCAGATCTTGTGGCCGTTGACGAGAAAATGCTCGCCCTGGAGCACTGCGCGCGTCTTGAGCCCGGCGAGGTCGGAGCCCGCCTCGGGCTCGCTGTAGCCCTGGCACCAGCGGATCTCGCCACGGGCGATCCTGGGCAGATGCGCCGCCTTCTGCGCCTCGGTGCCGAACTCGAGCAGCACCGGCCCGAGCATCCAGATGCCGAAGCTCTGCAAAGGCGAGCGGCAATTGAGCCGGCGCATCTCCTCTTCGAGGATGCGTGCCTCGGCGTCGGAAAGCCCGCCGCCGCCATAGTCGCGCGGCCAGGTCGGCACCGTCCAGCCCTTGGCCGCCATGCGCTCGAGCCAGAGCTTCGAGTCCGGGTTCTTGAAGCTGGCGCGCCGGCCGCCCCACACGACTTCGTCGTCGGGCATCGGCGTCCGCATGCTCGGCGGGCAATTGGCTTCGAGCCAGGCCCGAGCCTCGGCGCGGAATGCGGCGGCATCGGCGGCCATGGTCCCTCCCTTGGACTAGGGGTTCGACCCTACACCACGGCTCCGGGCGGCTCAACCGGACGAGCGCGGCGATCCGGGCTTGCCGAGGAAACCAATACTTAACCATGCCCCGGCGATACTCCATGCCAAGGCGAGGCAAAACGAGGGCTCGGGGCATGACGCCCGAGAACGCAATTTCCGGCAGCCGCGACGGCGGGGCGGCGAAGACCCGTCGAAATCGCGCCAAGGCGCGCGCCGCGCTCGGCGAGGCCGGCGCGGAGCAGCCGATCGCACGGGTCATGCAGCTCGTCGCCGCGCTCAAGGCCGAGCAGGAGGCGGGAAATCCGCTGGCGCCGGCCGACGACACCGACGAGCGCGTCCGGCTCATGGGTTGGCTCCGGCGCCTCCTCGCCACGCGCGAGGACGAGCGCAAGGCTTGGGAAGACCATATCCGGAGCCTCGAGGCGCAGTTGACGGAGGCGCGAGACGCGGCCGAGCGGGCGCGCATGGTCGCCGCGGACGCCACCGCGCAGCATCGCCGCCTCGTCGCCGACCTGAAGCTCATGCACGAGCATCAGCGCTCGATCTGGCAGCTCGAGCGGCGGCGGCTCGAGATCACCGTCGAGGGCTTCGAGCAGGGGCGGCGGCGGAGCGTGTTGCGCCGGGCCGCGCGCCTGGCGCGACCGGCGGTGGCGGCGGGGCTGATCCTCGCCGCCGTTGCGGCGGTGACGCTCGCGGCCGACAGCAGCGCCGCCGGCGCGGGCTCGCCGCTTTATCTCGACGACGGCGTTCGCGCCGCGCTCGTCGCGCTCGGCGCCCACTGACGCGCCTCGGGCGGCCCGCTTTCCTCTCCGCCGGTCCGGTCTTCACGCCGTCGCGGCGTCGCGCGCGTCGCCGAGCCTCGTCAGCAGAGCCGCGCCGAGCCACAGCGCGGAGAGCCACCAGGCCTGCCAGGCGCCGAAGCTGAGCAGCGCCACCGTCGCGGCGGCGCCGACATAGGCGAAGACGAGGGCGCGGCGCCAGCCCGGCATCGCCTGCCGCGCGGCCGGCCACAGCACGCAACCGAGCAGCGCAAGGATCAGCGCGACGCCGGGCAGGCCGAGCTCCAGCCGCCATTGCAGCGCGGCGTCGTGCGGATGGAGCGGCATGGCCTGCGCGACATGGTTGATGTGCAGCTCCGGATAGAGCCGGTAGACCGGCGTCTTGCCGCCGGGAATGGCGCGCGAGGCGTCCATGCCCCAGCCCAGCAGCGGGCGCTCGGCGATCCTGTCGCCGGCGAAGCGCCAGATGGCGAAGCGGTGGATGGCGGATTCCGGCAGAAGCGGCGCCGCGCGCTCGATCGCCGCGATGCCGGGACCGGCAGGCGCGACGAGCGGCAAGACCAGAGCGAGCCCGGCGATGCCGACGAGCAGGCAAAGGGCGGCGAGGCGCGGCAGCCGCCAGCCGACCGCTCCGGCGACGAGCGCAACGCCGACGGCGACGACGCTGGTGCGGCTGTTGAATTCGACCACGGTGACGCCGGCGGCGAGCGCCAGCAGCGCGAGGCCGAACGGGCGGCGCCGGGCCGCCAGCAATGACGCCGCCGGCACGGCCAGGAGCAGCAGCAGGGTGATGCCGCGGTCGTAGCGCGAGATCGAGACCGGCTTGCCGGGCAGCGCGCCGGCGACCAGACGCGCGATCGCCTCGCCGCTGCGCAGCTCCACTTGCAGCAGCAGGATGGCGACGGCAATCCCGGCGAGGAGCGCATAGCCGACGCGTGCCGCCGCGCCCTCGTCGAGCGACGTCGCGGCGGCGGTGACGACGAGCCCGGCGGCGGCGATGGCGAGGAGGCGGATCGCCTCGAACAGGCTGTGGGGCGGGATCGGCGACCACAGCGCCGACAGCGCG
>JASHTP010000040.1 GCA_030040495.1 Alphaproteobacteria bacterium | reverse complement strand
TCGCGTCCCGGGCGATCGATTGGGGCAACGACCCCTTCGCGCGCGGCGCCTATTCCTATGCCACGCCCAGGACGCGGCAAGCGCAGTCGATGCTGCAAAAGCCGGAGGCCGGCGTGTTCTTCTCGGGCGAGGCGCTCTATGCCGGCGCCGAAATGGGTACGGTCGAGGCGGCGCTGGCCAGCGGACGGCAGACGGCCGAGACGATCCTCTCCGGCCGCGGCTAGTCGAGCGCGGCGAGGTTGCTCCGCGACGAGACACCATGCGCCTCGGCATTGTTGGGTCGGGGTTGATGGGCGGCCCGCTCGGCACGCCCATCGCGCGTGCCGGGCACGAGGTAGTTTTCGGCTACGCGCGCACCACGCAGAAGCTGAGGAAGCGCGCGCGGAACGCCCACGGAAACGCGCGGGCCGGCACGCCGGGCGAGGCCGAGAAGGATGCGGACGCGATCCTGCTCGCCGTGCGCCGGTCCCGGATCGAGGAGGTGCCGAAGCAGGCGGGCAGAAGTACTTCAGCGCGGAGGACGCCAAGCTGATCGAATGTCATGACTTGCGCGTCCTTTGCGCATCCTTTGCGTCCTCCGCGCTAAAGCCGGTTTTCCCGACCCCCGCTACCCCGGCATCGACCCCCCGCCATCGACGGGAATCGCGGCGCCGGTGACGAGATCGACGGCGCGGCTCGCCGGGAACACCCGATCCCGGCATGCTCCTCCGGCACTCCAGTCTTGACGCCGGCGCGCCGAAAGGCTGACCTGCTTCGCACCAGGTCGAGCGCAGGGGGGACGTCGCATGACTGGCGGGAGAGGCATCCGGCGCGCCGGCGCGCCGTTTCGTGATTTCGCGGCGGGCCTTGCCGTCGCTGCCGCGCTGTGCCTGGCGCTGGCCTCGGCACCGGCCGGCGCCGCGACGGGTTGCGCCGGCGACGCCGTCGCGGCGCTCAAGATTCCCGGCGCCGCCATCGCCTCGGCGACGCCGGTCGCCGCCGCGGCGTCCGATCCGGCCTATTGCGACGTCCTCGGCACGCTCGAGACGACGGGCGAAGGCGCTCCGGCCGGCTCGGCGAAGTTCGAGGTGAAGCTGCCGGCCGAGTGGAACGGCAAGCTCCTCTATCTCGGTGTCGGCGGCTTTGCCGGCTCGTTGCGGCCGGCGGTCAACGGCCCCGACCTGCAAGAGGCGCTGCCGCAAGGCTACGCCGTCGCCATCTCGGATACCGGTCACGTCGGCGCCGGGCCGTTCAACGGTGCGTTCGACGCCAGCTGGGCCATCGATGCGCCCGGCCGGCCCGACCGCGCCAAGCTGGCCGACTACTATTTCCGCGCCACCCATGAGATGACCGTCGCCGCCAAGCTGCTGGTGCAGCGCTATTACGGCGCGCCCGGCATCCGCCGCGCCTATTTCGACGGCTGCTCCAATGGCGGCCGCATGGGGCTCATGGAGGCCGTACGCTATCCCGACGATTACGACGGCGTCATCGCCGGCGCGCCTTATATGGACGTGCCCGGAACCAACCTCTCGGCCGTCAGCCGCGCCGGCGCCTTCATCGGCGCCTATATCCCGCCGCCGCTCTTGGCCAAGATCGATGAAGCGGTGCTGCAAAGCTGCGATGCCGGCGACGGCGTCAAGGACGGGCTCATCCAGAATCCCGCCCGCTGCGCGTTCGACCCGGCGGTGCTGCAATGCAAGGGCGGCGCCGGCGCGGATTGCCTGAGCGAGGCCCAGGTGGTCGCGCTCAAATCCTATCTCTCGGCCATCCGCGACAAGCGCGGCCATGTCGTCTATCACGGCATGTCGGTCGCCGACCTGTCGTCGGAATTCGGGCTGGTGCCCTGGGAGGAGACCGCGCCGCCGAGCGATCCCGCCGCCGCCGAGCCCTGGGGCAGCGGCACGCCGCCCATCATCTGGGCGGCGGGCGACGGGACGGCGCGCTTCTTCGTCTATGCCGATCCCGGCTTCGACACGCGCCGGCTCGACGTCAAGCGCAACATCGCCGGCGATGCCGTGATCGCGCGCTACCGCCGGACGCTGGCGGTGGGCAGCGCGGACGATCCGGCCCGGCTCGCCGCGTTCCTGGCGAAGGGCAGGAAGCTGATCCTTTATCACGGTTTTGCCGACGCGGCGCTGTCGCCCTACACGACGATCCGCTACTACCGCACGCTCGCCCGCAAGCGGGGCGGCTATGCGCGGGCGCAGCAGCAGGTCCGCCTCTTCATGGCGCCCGGCCTCGACCATTGCCGGCTGGGCCCCGGCCCCAACAGCTTCGACATGCTGGGCGCGCTCGACGCCTGGGTCGAGCATGGCACCGCGCCGGAGGCGATCCTCGCCACCAAATATGTCCAGGACAAGCCGGCCCAAGGCGTTGCGCGCACCATGCCGCTGTGCAAATTCCCCGAAGAGGCGCGCTATGACGGCAAGGGCGACGTGAACGACGCGAGAAGCTGGCATTGCGACGCCGCCGACCGCCGCATGGAGGAAATCGGCCCTGACGGCGCCGCCGCCGGCCTAAGTCGCTGAGACGGCGAGGACGGGTTCGTCTCCGTCCCCGGCGAGACTCCGGCAGGGGTTTGCGGCCGCGCTCTATCC
>JASHTP010000039.1 GCA_030040495.1 Alphaproteobacteria bacterium | reverse complement strand
TCGGTGAGCGAGAACGGGCTCGCCAGCAGCCCTTCCTGCAACACGCCGATCTTCTGCGTGTAGAAGCGATTGAAGCCGCGCACCGCGGCGACGCGCGCGCCGAGACCGCCCTCCGCCATGCCTGCACCTCCCGGGCAAGGATCGGCCAGATACTTGACGGAGTCAAGGATCTGGCGTGGCCCGTCAGTGCTCGCCGCGCCGCCGCTCCATCACATAGTCGAGCTTCTGCCGGGCGAGGCGCTTCAGCGCGGTCTCGCCGACGGCGGGGTCGCCGACGATCGATGCCTCGATGCCGGTGGCGGCATCGACGGCGGTGACCTTCACCGCGCCACCGACGTGGATGAACTCGTAGATCACCTCGCGCTTCTCACTCACCGGCGGCTCCCCCCGAAGCGCCAGCATATCGCGCTTCAAAGCGGTGCGGGAGGGTTGCCGGCCCGGCGGATTCGGCCTAAGAGGGGCGCTTCGACAGGGAGGCCAAGCGATGAGCGCGTTGCGTCCGGTGAACCCGCCCGGCTGGGCGCGGCCCAAAGGCTATTCCAATGGCATCGTCGGCCGCGGCAGCCTAGTCTTCGTCGCCGGCCAGGTCGGCTGGAACGCCCAGGAGCAGTTCGAGAGCGACGATTTCGTGGCGCAGGTGCGCCAGGCGCTCGCCAACACCGTCGCCGTGCTCGCCGCCGCCGGCGCCGGGCCCGAGCATATCGCGCGCATGACCTGGTACGTGCTCGACAAGAAGGAGTATGTGGGGCGCATCGCCGAGATCGGTGCCGCCTATCGCGATATCATCGGCCGGAGCTTCCCGGCCATGACCTTGGTCGAGGTCCGCGCGCTGGTCGCCGACCGCGCCCGCGTCGAGATCGAATCGACCGCCCTCATTCCCGACGCCTGACCGCCGAAAAGGACCCGTCCGATGACCCCGCAAGCCGCCCGCCAGGGGGCGCCCCGCAGCGCCACGCCGGTCTTCGACTGGCAGGACCCGCTGCTCCTCGAGGAAGAGCTTTCCGAGGAGGAGCGCATGGTGCGCGATGCGGCGCGCGCCTATGCCCAGGGCAAGCTGCTGCCGCGCGTCAAGAGCGCCTTCCGCGAGGAGCGCTTCGACCGCGACATCATGAACGAGATGGGCGAGCTCGGCCTCTTGGGGCCGACCATCGAGGGCTATGGCTGCACCAATGTCGGCTATGTCTGCTATGGCCTCGTCGCCCGCGAGGTCGAGCGCGTCGACAGCGGCTACCGCTCGGCGATGAGCGTGCAGTCCTCGTTGGTGATGTACCCGATCTACGCCTTCGGCACCGAGGCGCAGCGGCAGAAATACCTGCCGAAGCTCGCCACCGGCGAGTATGTAGGCTGCTTCGGCCTGACCGAACCGGATCACGGCTCCGACGCCGGCGGCATGAAGAGCCGAGCCAAGAAGGTCGATGGCGGCTTCCTGCTCAAGGGCGCCAAGATGTGGATCTCGAACGCGCCGGTCGCCGACGTGATGGTGGTCTGGGCCAAGACCGAGGATGAGGGCATCCGCGGCTTCATCCTGGAGCGCGGCATGAAGGGGCTCTCGACGCCGAAGATCGAGGGCAAGTTCAGCTTGCGCGCCTCGGTCACCGGCGAGATCGTCATGGACGACGTCTTCGTGCCCGAGGAGCAGCTGCTGCCCGGCGTCAGCGGCCTCAAAGGCCCCTTCTCCTGCCTCAACAATGCGCGCTACGGCATCGCCTGGGGCGCGCTCGGCGCCGCCGAGTTCTGCTGGCATGCGGCGCGCGACTACACCTTGAACCGCACCGCCTTCGGCCGGCCGCTGGCGGGCACCCAGCTCATCCAGAAGAAGCTCGCCGACATGCAGACCGAGATCGCCATCGGCCTCCAGGCCTGCCTGCGCCTCGGCAGGCTGATGGACGCGCACCGCGCCACGCCCGAGATGGTGTCGATGCTGAAGCGCAATTCCTGCGGCAAGGCGCTCGACATCGCCCGCCAGGCGCGGGACATGCATGGCGGCAACGGCATCGTCGACGAGTACCACGTCATCCGGCATGTGCTGAATCTCGAGACGGTGAACACTTATGAGGGCACGCACGACATCCACGCCCTGATCTTGGGCCGTGCCCAGACCGGGATCGCGGCGTTCTAGGCGGACGGCAAGCGCGCTCGTGGGCGCGGTGCAGCCCGGCGGTTAGCGCGTGTGCCGCCGGATGAAATCGATCATCGCCGCGATCGCCTTGCCGGCATAGGGCGCGTCGGGCTTGCCGGTCATGAAGCCGTGCTTGGCGCCGGGATAGAGCAGCAGCTCGATCTCGCCGCCCGCCTTGCGCCAGGCTGCAACCAGGCCGCGCGCGACCTCGGTCGGGACCCACTCGTCGGCATCGCCCTGGAAGAGCAGCGCCGGCGGCAGATGCACCCTCTCGCCGCTTGCCAGGATGGCCGGCGGGCTTCCGTCGCGCATCGCCGCCTCGCTGCCCCAGAAGGCGTCGTGGTTGGCGACGAGCTCGGCATTGCCCGCCTGCTTGGCGAGTCCGTAGCGCAGCAGCGGGTCGAGCACGCCCCAGCCGGAGATGACGAAGGCCAGCTTGGCGTCGGTCTCTGGCGCTTCGGCCAGGCGCAGCGCGGCGTAGCAGGGATCGTCGGGTCGAAGCGCCGCGAGCAGCACCTGGTGCCCGCCGCTCGAGGTCCCGAAGGCGCCGACCCGGTCGGCGCGGCTGCCATAGGAGCGGGCGCGCGCCTTGAGCCAGCGCGTCGCCAGGTTGATGTCGGCGAGCGAGGCGGGATAGCCGGCCTCGGGGGGCATGCGGAAGTCGATCGAGGCGACGAGGATGCCATTTTCGGCCAGCGCCTTGGCGATGTAGTCGTTGTCGGTGCGGTCCTTGCTCGTCCAGGCGCCGCCATGCACCTGCAGCAGCGCCGGAAACGGCCCGGCGCCGCTCGGCCGGTAGAGCCGCGCCAGCAGGCCGCGGCCGCCTTGGCGCTGATACTCGACATCCTCGATGCGGATGACGGAACGGGTTTCGGCCGGCATTGCCATGCTGTCCTCCCTCGGCTGGTGGGGAGGAGCTTAGCTGAGGCGGCGCCGGGCGCCAAAAACAACGGCGCCGCGCGGGCCCGAGGCCGGCGCGGCGCCGAAAGCGGTAAGCGACAGGTTCAGGCGGCGGGAGTGAATTGCGCGGCGCGGGCACCGAGCTCCACCGTCGTGGTCCAGAAGCGATCGAGCCGGCGCAGCGCGGCGAACGCGCTGGTCAGGTCCTGCTCGGTGAGCGGGCCCTTGGCGAGCGCCTCGACATGGCGCTCGTGCATCTTGACGATCTTCTGGCGCAGCGCCTGGCCCTTCTCGGAGAGCCGCACGCGGACCGAGCGGCGGTCATGCGCCGAGCGCTCTTGCACGAGGTAGTCGGCCTCGACCATCTTCTTGACGTTGTAGGAGACGTTCGAGCCGAGATAGCAACCCCGGAGCGTCAACTCGCCGACCGTCATCTCGAGGTCGCCGATGTTGAACAGGATCATGGCCTGCACGTTGTTGATGTCGTGCACGCCCTGCGTATCGAGCTCGAGCTTCACCACCTCCAAGAACTGGCGGTGCAGCCGCTCGATGAGCGCGATGACGTCGAGATATGCGGCCTGCATGTTTCCCTCGCTACTCCCGGCTACGCTGATCCGGCGAGCGCCCAGGGTAATTCGGGGGAGTTAATTAATGATTTAAGGGAAATAGGCCCGCTTGTCGCGGGCTTAGCCCCTGCCCGCCCCGCGGATCATGCGGAAAACCGCCGAAAAATCCTTGGCCCCGAAGCCGCCATTGACCAGCATCTGGAACAGCGCCGCCGCCTCGGCCCCCAAAGGGGTGGTGGCGCCCGAGGCCTGCGCCGCCTGCTGGGCGAGCTTCAGATCCTTCAGCATCATGTCGGCGGTGAAGCCGGCCTGGTAGTCGCGGTTGGACGGCGCCGCCGGCACCGGCCCCGGCGCCGGGCAGTAGTTGGTCATCGACCAGCACTGGCCCGAGGATTTCGAGCTGATGTCGAACAGCCGCTGCCAGTCGAGGCCGAGCCGCTCGGCGAGCGCGAAGCCCTCGGAGACGGCGATCATGCTGATGCCCAGGATCATGTTGTTGCAGATCTTGGCCGCCTGGCCGTTCCCGGAGGGGCCGGCATGGACGATGGTCTTGCCCATGGCCTGCAGCGCCGGCAGCGCGCGGGCGAAGCCCGCCTCGCTGCCGCCCACCATGAAGGTGAGCGTGCCCGCCGCGGCGCCGCCGACGCCGCCCGAGACCGGCGCGTCGAGCATGTCGAAGCCACGCTCCGCCGCGGCCTTGGCCACGGTGCGTGCGGTCTCGACATCGATCGTCGAGCTGTCGATGAGCAGCGCCCCCGGCTTCACCGCGGCGAGGACGCCGCCTTCGCCGGCATAGACCTGCCGCACATGGGGGCCGGCCGGCAGCATGGTGACGACGATTTCCGCCTGGGCGACCGCGGCGGCGGCGGCGGTGACGGGCTTGCCGCCGGCTTTCGCCAGCGCGTCCAGCGTGGGCTTCGCCACATCGAAGCCCGTCACCTCGTGCCCGGCCTTGAGCAGGTTGGCGGCCATCGGCCCGCCCATATTGCCCAGCCCGATAAAGCCGATCTTCATCGCTTCCTCCCTTCCGCTCAGGCGAAACGCAGCTCGCGCTCGCCCAGATTTTCGAAATAGCCGGCCACCTCTTCCGCCGTGACCGCCTCGAGCGAGCCATGCTGCCAGCGCGGCGCATTGTCCTTGTCGACGAGCAGCGCGCGGATGCCCTCGAAGAAGTCGTGGCCCTGCATCACATGCTGCGTCATCCGATACTCGAGCGCCAGCGCCTCCTCGATCGACAGGCCGCGGCCAAGCTCGAGCTGGTGGAAGGCGATCTTGAGGCTCAGGGGCGAGGCGCGCTCGATCGCCGCGAGCGCCTCTTTCGCCCAATCGCCCGTCTCGCGACGAAGCGCCGCGACGATCGCCTCGACCGAGCCGCCGGAAAAGCAGCGGTCGATGTCGGACTGCAACGCCGCGAGGCGCGGCGGCCCGGGATCGCCGGCGAAGCGCGCGATGACCTCGTCGGCCTGGCGGCCGCGCTCGCGCGGGTTCCAGTCGAGCGCGGCAAGCGCGTCGGTGAGCTCGGCAACGCGGTCATGCGGCACGTAATGGGTGGCAAAGCCGCAATAGAGCGCGTCCGCGGCGCGGATGCGCGCGCCGGTGAGCGCGAGATAGCGGCCGATGCGGCCGGGGCAGAGATTGAGGAAGCGGCTCGCGCCCACGTCGGGGAAGAGGCCGATTTGGACCTCGGGCATGGCGAAGAGCGTGCGCTCGCTGGCGACGCGGTGCGATCCGTTGATCGAGACGCCGCAGCCGCCGCCCATGGCGATGCCGTCTACCAGCGCGACATAGGGCTTGGGAAAGCGGTGGACGCGCTGGATGAGGCAATATTCCTCGCGGAAGAAATCCGCCTTGTAGTCGCCGGCGCCTTGCGGGTGATGGCGCGCATCGTGGATCGCGCGCACATCGCCGCCGGCGCAGAAGGCGCGGTCGCCGGCGCCGCGCACGATGAGCGCCTGGACGCTGTCGTCCCGGCCCCAGCGGACGAGCTGCGGGTCGAACACCCGGTACATCGCCAGCGACAGCGTGTTGAGCGCCTTCGGGCGGTTGAGCGTGACGATGCCGAGTCCGCCGCGCCGCTCGAGCAGGATCTCGTCGCTGCCGGTCATGGTCCGCCGTTCGATCGGGCGAGCAGCCGCCGCGCGATGATGACGCGCATGATCTCGTTGGTGCCTTCGAGAATCTGATGGACGCGCACGTCGCGCAGATAACGCTCGATCGGAAAATCCTTCAAATAGCCGTAGCCGCCATGGAGCTGCAGCGCCTCGTCGCAGATCTGGAACCCGGCGTCGGTGGCGAAGCGCTTGGCCATGGCGCAGTGGAACGTCGCTTCGGGATCGGCCGCGTCGAGGCTCGACGCCGCGCGCCACACCATGAGTCGCGCCGCTTCGAGCTCGGTCGCCATGTCGGCGAGGCGGAACTGCAGGCCCTGGAACTCGGCGAGCTTGCGGCCGAACTGGGAGCGCTGGCCGAGATAGGCCTGCGCCGCTTCGAGCGAGGCGCGCGCGCCGCCCAAGGAGCAGGCCGAGATGTTGAGCCGGCCGCCATCGAGCCCCATCATCGCGATCTTGAAGCCGTCGCCCTCCTCGCCCAGCCGGTTCGCCACCGGCACGCGGCAATTCTCGAACATCACCATCGCCGTCGGCTGGCTGTTCCAGCCGAGCTTCTTCTCCTTCTTGCCGAAGGAAAGGCCCGGCGTGCCCTTCTCGACGATGAGGCAGGAGATGCCTTTCGGCCCGTCGCCGCCGGTGCGCACCATGGCGACATAGACGTCGCTGACGCCGCCGCCGGAGATGAAGGCCTTGGCGCCGTCGAGGACATAGTGCTCGCCCTCGCGCCGGGCGCGCGTCTTGAGCGACGCGGCGTCGGAGCCGGCGCCGGGCTCGGTCAGGCAATAGCTGGCGAAATGCTCCATGCTGGCGAGCTTGGGCAGGAAGCGCCGGCGCTGCGCGTCGCTGCCGAAGCGGTCGATCATTCACGCCGCCATGTTGTGGATCGAGAGGTAGGCCGAGGTCGAGACGCAGCCGGTCGAAAGCTCCTCGAAGATCAGCGCGGCGTCGAAGCGCGAAAGGCCGGAGCCGCCGACATCCTCGCGCACATAGATCCCGGCAAAACCCAGCGCCGCGGCCTGGCGCAGCGCGTCCACCGGGAAGACACACTCCTCGTCCCAACGCGCGGCAAACGGACGGAACTCGCGCTCGGCGAAGTCGCGCGCCGTCTCCCGGATCGCGCGCTGCTCCTCGGAAAGGGAGAAATCCATGGCGCGAGGGATGATAGCGGGCTCAAGCTCGCGCGCAACCTCGACCTCCATCTCCGCCCGGATGGGGCGGAGAGTGTCGGGGTGAGGCGAGGGCGGCGCCGGCTGTGCGCCGCGCGCACTGCGCGGGCTTTCGCGGTTGCAAGAGCAACCGCTGCCGCCCGCCGCGGACGAACGCATTTCGTGCGTTCGCCGCTACTCCGCTGCCCTGCCCTTCGCCCGCTTCTTCTCTTCCTGTTCGGCCTTGTGCTTGGCGAACATGGCCTGCTGCGCCGCCTGGCTCATCGCCAGCAGCTCCTGATTGTGCGCCGTCGTCCATTCCAGCGACTGGACGCGGTGGGTGTTGGCCTTGCGAAAATGCGGCACGACGTAGCGCGCATAGAGCTCGTAGGATTTCTTCGTCGCGTCCCAATTGGCCCAGTTGTGCGCGAGCTGCAGGAAGGCGCCGAACTCGCCTTGCTTGGCGTAGAGCCGGTCGATCTGCTTGATCGCGTCCTCGGGCGTGCCGCAGACGACGCCGCCGGCGGCGACCAGGATCTCCAGCGGATCGCCCTTGGGCAGGCTGGCGAAGCGCGCCGGGTTGATGCGCTGGAAATAGTCGAACCATTTGTAGAAGCCGAAGCGCGCGTTGCGCATCGCCTCCTCGCGCGTCTCGGCGATGTGCATGGGGCCGACGAGCCTGAGCCGCGCCGGATCCATGGTGCGGCCCTGCTCGGCGGCGATCTCCTGCGCCAGCTTCCAGTTGACGGCGAGCGCGTCGAACCCGTCGGGCTGGGTCGCGGCGACGCAGAGCATGCCGAGATCGTAGCGGCCGGCGGCACGCCCACCCGAGGGCGTCACCGTGCTGGCGACGCAGACCTCCGGATAGGGCCGGGTGAAGGGCAGCAAATGCAGCTTCGCGCCCTTCAGCGTGTACCAGTCGGTGGTCTCGGTCACGGTCTCGCCGCGGAAGAGCCGCAGGATGACGTCGAGCGCCTCCATCATGCGGTCGCGCTGCTTGATCGGCTCGATGCCGAGCATCATCGCGTCCGAGGTGAGGAGGCCCGGCCCGGCGCCGAACATGACCCGCCCCATGGTCATGTGGTCGAGCTGGACGATGCGGTTCGCCGTCATCAGCGGGTTGTGATAGGGCAGCGAGACGACGCCGGTGCCGAGCTTGATGCGCTTGGTTCGCTCCGCCGCGGCGGCGATGAACACCTCGGGCGAGGAGATGATCTCGAACCCCGCCGAATGGTGCTCGCCGATCCACGCCTCCTCGTAGCCGAGCCGGTCGAGCCATTCCACCAGCTCGAGGTCGCGGCGGATCGCCAGCGTCGGATCCTCCTCGGTGGGATGGAACGGCGCGAGAAAGATGCCGCTGCGCAGAAGGGGATCGGCCATGGGCGGTGTGCTCCCGTTGCTCGCTGGTCCCGGAGTCGCCGCCCCGGCCGCGGCATTCTGCCCGCGATCCTCGCGGTCGACAACGCTCGCCCGCGGTTGTCACCCTTGCGGCCCGAGCCTATCATCCGGCCACGTTCCGTTCCGCCGCGAGGCCCGTCCCGTGACCCGTCCGCCGTCCCAGCCGCTCGGCGCCTACCCCCGCATCCGGCTCCGCCGCAACCGGCGGGACGACTGGTCGCGCCGCCTCGTCTCGGAGAACGTGCTGACCGCCGCCGATCTCATCTGGCCGGTCTTCGTCCATGACGAGAAGGCGGCGCACGCACCGATTCCGTCCATGCCGGGGGTCGACCGCTTGTCGATTCCGGCGCTGGTCGACGCCGCCGGCGCGGCGCAGAGCCTGGGCATTCCCGTCATCGCCATCTTCCCGGCGACCCCCGTCGAGCGGAAGACGCCCGACGGCGAAGAGGCGGTCAATCCCGAAAATCTGGTCTGCCGCGCGGTGCGCGCGGTCAAAGCGGCCCTGCCCGGGCTCGGCCTGCTCTGCGACGTGGCGCTCGACCCCTTCACCACCCACGGCCATGACGGGGTGCTGCGCCAGGGCCATGTCGCCAATGACGAGACGGTCGAGATCCTATGCCGCCAGGCGCTGGTGCAGGCCGAGGCCGGCTGCGACGTGATCGCCCCGTCGGACATGATGGACGGAAGGGTCGGCGCCATCCGCGACGCGCTCGATGCCAAGGGCTTCGAGCAGGTGCGCATCATGTCCTATGCGGCGAAATACGCCTCGGCCTTCTACGGCCCGTTTCGCGATGCCATCGGCTCCAAATCCTCGCTCGGCAAGGCCGACAAGCGCAGCTACCAGATGGACCCTGCCAACAGCGACGAGGCGCTGCGCGAGGTGGCGCTCGATCTCGCCGAAGGCGCCGACATGGTGATGGTGAAGCCGGGCCTGCCCTATCTAGACATCCTGCGCCGGGTGAAGGACCGTTTCGGCGTCCCGACCTTCGCCTATCAGGTGAGCGGCGAATATTCGATGCTGACCGGCGCGGTCGAACGCGGCTGGCTCGACCCCTCGGTGATCCTCGAGACCCTCCTCTGCTTCAAGCGCGCCGGCGCCGACGGCATCCTGACCTATTCCGCGGTCGATGCCGCAAAGCGCCTCAAGGCCGGCTGACGGCACCTTAGAAACGCCCGTCTAACTTCTGATTCTAAATGAAGACTCTTACCGAGATGGGCACTTGGAAGTGAGCGCGCAGCGCGCGGTCCGGCTCATTGCTCACGCTCTCGCTGCGGCCGCCCTTCCGGCGCGACCGCCGGCAGGAACCGCGCGATACAGCGATCGTGCCAGGCGGCGCGCGGGTCGCTGCCCTGGAATCCCACATGGCCGCCGCTCGGCGGCAGCAGCGGCACCAGATTCGGGTTGCGGCGCCAATCACGGGCGAGATAGGCCGGCGCCGGAATCCAGGGATCGTCCAACGCATAGATGACCAGGGTCGGCACGGCGATGCCGTCGAGGAAGCGCCGCGCCGTGTTGCGCTCGTAATAATCCTCGGCGCCGGCGAAGCCGTTGCGCGGCGCGCTGAAGCGATGGTCGAATTCCCAGATGCTGCGCGCGTCGCGGATGACCCCGCGCTCGTCGGCGCTGAGCTCGGCGCCGGGCGCCAGCGCCTCGCGCCGCATCGCGCGCAGCAGGTAGCCCTGATAAAGCGCATTGCGCCGGCGCATCATCCAGCGCGAAGTGGCGGCGAGATCGAGCGGCGCCGACACCGAGACCGCCGCCCGGAGCGGCACCGCGGCGCCGCCTTCGCCGAGATATTTCAGCAGCATGTTGCCGCCGAGCGAATAGCCGACGGCGACCATGCCGGCGGCGGTCAGCGGCGGCGGCAGCGCCGCCAGCGCCGCGGCGAAATCCTCGCTGCGCCCAGCATGGTACTGGAAACGGCAATAGGGCCGCGACGGGCCGGCGCCGCGCAGATTGAGGCGCAGCACCGGAAATCCCAGCGCCAGCAGATGCGCCGCGCTGTTGCGCAGATAGAAGCTGTCCTCCAAGCCGGTGAGGCCGTGCACCAGAATCACCAGTGGACGCGCCGGCTCCGCCTCCCGCGCAGGACGGTTCAACACCGCCAGCAGCCGGTCGCCGCTGCCGTCGTCGAGCGGCAAGGCCAGGCGCTCGACCGGATATTCGGCGAGCGTGGCGTGGCGGCGGATCAGCACGCTGCGCAGCGTCTGGAGATCGCCGCCCCACCACGGCGCCCGCGCGACGAAGGGCGGGAAGACCGCGGCGTCCGGCGCCGGGGCGCGGCTCAGCCCGTGCGTATCCATGTCAACTCGTGCTTGTTGTGGTGGAGGTGGAGCAGGCGTGAGCCGGGGATGGCGGCAAAACGTCGGGCTGTGTCATGGTCGGTAGGTCCCTGGAACTTGAGCGTGCAGACGAACCGGCGACATGTCCCGGCCGCGAGCCAGCGCTCGACGAGCGCGAGAAGGCGGCGGGGATAACAGACAACGTCCGAGAACAACCAGTCTATCCCGCCGAGCGCCTGCGGCTCCAGCGCAAAGGCGCTTTCCCGCCGCACCTCGACGCCGGGCAGCGCGGCGATGCGCGGGTCGAGCGGCGCCTTGTCGACGCTGATCACCCGCGCGCCGAGGCTCTGCAGCACCCAGGTCCAGCCGCCGGGACTGCTGCCGAGATCGAGGCAGAGCTCGCCCGGCGACGGCTTCTCGCCGCTGAGCGTGAAGAGCTCCCAGAGCTTCAGATAGGCCCGGCTCGGCGGCGCCGCGCGGTCCTCGACGAAGCTGATCTCGCCGTTGGGAAAGGGGCTCGAGCAGCGCGGCGCCGCCAGCACGGTGCCGGGATCGATGAGCGTCCAGGAACCGAGCGGCGCGGTCGGCGCCGGGCTGCCGAAGACCAGCGGCTTCGCCGAGACCTTGGGCAGCTGCTCGGCGATGAGCGCGGCGCGCCGGTGATGGGCGCGCGAATAGAGCGCCCAGTTGCGCTGGATCGCGCGCAGCTTCCGCGCGGCGTCGCCGATCGAGGCGATGGCGATGCGCTGCGGCTCATGCCAGAGATTGGCGACCCAGGCGGCGGGGCGCGGCGGGCCCGGCGCCAGCACCAGCCGGCCGAGCACGGCGCTCACCTCGGGCCCGAGCTCGGCGAGAAGCTCGGCGACGAAGCCCTCGGGCGCAAGATAGCCGGTGACGCCGCCGGCCGACCCCGCGTCCTCAGCCAAGGAGGAAGTCGCGGATGACGGCGATCTGGTCCTCTTCCATCAGCGCCGGCGCATGGCCGATGCCGGGAAACTCGACCAGCCGCGCCTTGGGGCCGCGGCGCGTCATCGCCTCGGCGTCGGCCGAGCGCAGCAGGTCCGATTGCGCGCCGCGCAGCACCAGGGTCGGGCAGCCGACCCGGTCCCATTCGCTCCAGAGATCGATGTCCTCGGCGGGCGCGTTGCGGAATGCGTCGCCGATCCTGGGATCGTAGGCAAAGCCCAGGCTGCCGTCGGGCTTCTGCCGCGTGCTGATGGCGGCGAGATGCCGCCATTGCGCATCGCTCAGCGGGCCGAAGGACGCCGCGACCAGCCGCAGCGTCGCCTCGAGCTCGGCCGCATCGCGGAAGCTCGGGTCGCGCCCGACATAGGAGCCGATGCGCGCCAGCCCCTCCTTGGCGATGATGGGACCGATATCGTTGATGACGAGGCGGCGGATCGGCGACCCCACCTGCGCCGCCAGCAGCATGCCGACGAGGCCGCCCATCGAGGTGCCGATCCAGTCGACGGCCTCGACGTCGAGGCGGGCGATGAGCGCCGCCATATCGGCAAGATAGAGGGAATAGCCATAGTCGGCGGGGTCGCTCAGCCACGGGCTCTGGCCGCGGCCGGGAAAATCGGGGCAGACGACGCGGCGATGCGCCGACAGCGCCTCGGCGAGCGTGTCGAAATCGCGGCCGTTGCGGGTCAGGCCGTGGGCGCAGACCACCGCGCGCGCGCCCGCCGGCCCCGGCCACTCCCAATAGGCCAGGCGATGGAAGCCGTGCGGCCCGAGGCAGTCGAGGCTCCGGGGAGTGATGGACATGGCGCGCGATCCCGTGTTAGCTCGCGCGACCATCGCCCAGCTCGCCGCAGGGATCAAGCCCGCCATGGAAGAGATCGCCATCGCCCCGCCGCGTCCGGAGGACTACGCCGACTGGCGGCTTCTCTACGAAGGCTACGCCACCTTCTACAAGATGCCGATGAACGACGACATCGCCGGCACGGTGTGGCGCTGGCTGCTCGATGCCGCCCATCCGCTGGAGGCGCTTCTCGCCCGCAGCCGCGATGGGCGCGTCGTCGGCCTCGCCCATTTTCGCCCGATGCCGCGGCCGCTGACGGGATCGATGGCGGGCTTCCTCGACGATCTCTTCGTCGATCCCCGGTTCCGCGGCGCGCGCGTCGCCGACCGGCTGCTCGAGGCGATGGCGGCGGTCGGGCGCGAGCGCGGCTGGACGCTGGTCCGCTGGCTCACCGCCGACGACAATTACCGCGCGCGCGGCGTCTATGACCGGCAGGCGAAGCGCACGATGTGGATCACCTATCAGATGGACCTGACGCCGCCGCGGAAGTGACGGCGCGGCGATTGTCGGCCGGGCGGGCCTGCGCTAAGACGCCGGCGCCCGATCCACCAGCCAGGATTTCCCCGCTCATGGCCGCCAAAGGCCCGCTTTCCGGCATCACCGTCATCGATCTCTCGCGCATCCTCGCGGGGCCTTACTGCACCTTCCTGATGAGCGAGCTCGGCGCGCGCATCATCAAGGTCGAGCCGCCCGGCAAAGGCGACGACGCGCGCGAATACGGCCCCTTCGTCAAGGGCAAGTCGACCTATTTCGCTTCGGTCAACCGCGGCAAGGAATCGATCGCGCTCGACCTCAAGGCGGCGGGCGACAAGCGCGTCTTCGAGGCGCTGCTCGCCCGCGCCGACGTCATCGTGGAGAATTTCCGGCCGGGGACGATGGAGAAGCTTGGCTATGGCTGGAAGAGCCTCCACGCGCGCTATCCCCGCCTCGTCTACGCCTCGGCCTCTGGCTTCGGCCATACCGGCCCTTACGCCAACCACCCCGCCTACGACATGGTGGTGCAGGGGCTGGGCGGGATCATGAGCATCACCGGCCATCCCGGCCAGCCGCCGGTGCGCATCGGCATGTCGATCGGCGATATCGGCGCGGGCCTCTACACCACGGTCGCGGTCAACGCCGCGCTCCTCCATCGCGAGAAGACCGGCGAAGCAACCAAGGTCGACATCGCCATGTTCGACTGCCAGCTCGCGCTGCTGGAGAACGCGATCATGCGCTACACCGTCACCGGCGAGGTGCCGGGCCCGCTCGGGGCGCGCCATCCCTCGATCACCCCCTTCGAGGCCTTCGCCACGGCGGACGGCGCAATGATCGTCGCCGCCGGCAATGACGGACTCTACCAGAAGCTCTGCGACGCGCTCGGCCGCGACGATCTCGCCGCTGCGCCGGAATACCGCACCAATGATCTCCGCAACCGGCACCAGCCCAGGCTCAAGGCCGAGATCGAGCGCGAGCTCAAGAAGCGGCCGACATCCGCCTGGATCGAGCGCCTGGAGCGCGCCGGCATT
>JASHTP010000038.1 GCA_030040495.1 Alphaproteobacteria bacterium | reverse complement strand
CGGATTGTTGTAGTTGACGAAGCAGGTGGCGTAGAGCACCGCCTTGCGGCCATGGGCCGGGGCGGCGGCGTCGACCGCAGGAGCGGCGCGCCGGGTGAAGCTGCGGGCGTGGAATTTCGGCAGGGCGGCGCGGCGGTCGATGCCGGCGAGCTTCTCCATCGCCGGCCGCGTCAGGCCGTTTGCCGTGTCCGTCGCCCAGTTGGCGAGCGGCGCCACCGCGCCGGCGAGCTTGCCGTTGCGGTCGGTTTGGATCAGCTGCCGCTCGGCCCAAGGCAGCTTCCCCTCGCGGAAGTCGGCGGCGCGATAGCGCAGCATGAGATGGGGGAAGTCGAGGTTGAACGCGTGCGGCGGCACGTAGGGGCACTTGGTCATGAAGCACATGTCGCAGAGCGTGCAGGCCTCGACCACCTTGCGGTAATCGGCGGGCGCGACGCCGGCGACCTCGTCGGGCGAGGCATCGACGAGATCGAAGAGCCGCGGGAAGCTGTCGCAGAGGTTGAAGCAGCGCCGGCAGCCGTGACAGATGTCGAAGACGCGGTGCATCTCCGCCTCGATCTTGGCGCGGTCGTAGAAATCCGGATTCTGCCAGTCGATCGTGTGGCGCGTCGGCGCCTCGAGGCTGCCTTCCCGCATCGGCGTCTCCCCCTGCTTCTCCAGAAGTGCGAAGGGGCGCAGTGCTGCGCCCCTCCTCGACCCTCGGCTCCCGTCGGGCCTCAGACGAGCGCGTCGAGCGCCTTCTGGAAGCGGCCGGCGTGCGACTTCTCGGCCTTGGCGAGCGTCTCGAACCAGTCGGCGATCTCGTCGAAGCCTTCCTGGCGGGCGGTGCGCGCCATGCCGGGATACATGTCGGTGTATTCGTGCGTCTCGCCGGCGATCGCCGCCTTGAGGTTGTCGCCGGTCGGCCCGATCGGCTTGCCGGTGGCGGGGTCGCCGACCTCCTCGAGGAACTCGAGATGGCCGTGCGCGTGGCCGGTCTCGCCCTCGGCGGTGGAGCGGAACACCGCGGCGACGTCGTTGTAGCCCTCGACGTCGGCCTTCTGTGCGAAATAGAGATAGCGGCGGTTGGCCTGGCTTTCGCCGGAGAACGCGTCCTTGAGATTTTGCTCGGTCTTGGAGCCCTTGAGCTTCGCCATCAGCATCCTCCTCGGTTTCTGCGCTGGGATCGCTCGGCGCGCCGGGCGCGCTGCGTCCGATTCTTATGGACCCGCGGCGGCCGCAAGTCAACAGATTAGAATAGTTCTAAAACAGAATTCGTCGCGCGCCCGGCGCTCAGGCCGGCTCGCGCTCGACGCGAATGATGACGTCGACGCGGCGGATGGCGGTGCCCGCCGGCGGCGCGGGCACGTTGGCGACGTCGATGCGGTCGCCGGGGATGTCGACGAGCTTGCCGGCGTCCTCGAGGAAGAAATGGTGATGATCGCTGACGTTGGTGTCGAAATAGGAGCGGCCGGGATTGACCACGACCTCGCGCAGCAGGCCGGCGCCGACGAACTGGTGCAGCGCGTTGTAGACGGTGGCGAGCGAGACCGGCATCGACGCGGTCAGCACCTCGGCATGCAGCTGCTCGGCGGTGACGTGGCGGTCGCCCTGGTCGAACAGCAGCCGCGCCAGCGCCAGCCGCTGGCGGGTCGGGCGCAGGCCGGCGTTGCGCAGCAGCTCCAAGGCGTTGGCGAAGGGGCGTGGCCCACTCATGACTGCCCGTCTCGAAAATGTAAAGCCAAGTCTAGCGCAGGAGCGCGGCGCGGGAAAGCCCGCGGCCCCCGCTCAGTCGCCGGTCTGCAGCCGCTCGACCAGCTCGCGCACCGTCGGGATGAAACCGTTGGCGTAGAAGGGATCGCTGGCGAAGCGATAGGCGTTGTGGCCGGCGAACATGAGCTGGAACTCGACATCGTCGGAATGGCTGATCTTCTGCAGCGTCTTCTGGATGCAGAAGCTGCGCGGGTCGGTCTTCTTGCCGGTGGTGCCGGCCTCGTTCTGCGCCCAGTTCGAGAACTGGCAGGCGGAGAGGCAGCCCATGCAGTTGATCTGGTCCTCGCGGATCTCGCGCGCCTTGTCCGGCGCGACGAAGACGAGCGTCGAGTCCGGCGTGCGCAGCGCCTCGGTGAAGCCCTGGCTCATCCAGATGAGGGCGCGCTCGCGGTCGTGAGGCGTCAGGTAGACGACGCGGCCGCGCGCGCCCACTTCGAGCGGCGCCAGATGGTCGCCGACCGCCTCGATGGAAAAGGCGACCTGGCGCTCCGAGCGCGCGTGCAGCTCGTTGAGGAAGTCGTTGCGCACCGCCGAGGAGTAGAAGCCGGTGGGGCTGAAGCGGTTCAGGTAGACGTCGCCCTCGCGCAGGGTCAGCAGCTTGCGCTTCCAGGCGTCGGAGATCGGGCTTTCCCTGGTGAGCAGCGGCCGCGTGCCGAACTGGAAGGCCATTGGCCCGAGCTCGGGGCTGTCGATCCAGTCGCGCCATTCGCGCAGGCACCAGACGCCGCCCGCCATGAAGATCGGCGTCGCGTCGAGGCCCCATTCCCGCATCATCTGCCGGAGCTCGCGCACGCGCGGGAAGGGCGCCTCCGGCTTCTCGGGATCCTCCGAGTTGGAGAGCCCGTTATGCCCGCCGGCGAGCCAGGGATCCTCGTAGACGACGCCGCCCAGCCACTCGCGGAACTTGTGATAGGCGCGCTTCCACAGCGCGCGGAAGGCGCGGGCGGAGGAGACGATGGGGTAGTACTGGACGCCGTATTGCGCGCAGATCTCGGCGATCTTGTAGGGCATGCCGGCGCCGCAGGTGACGCCGTGGATGAGGCCGCGGGCGCCCTCCAGCACGCCGTGCAGGATGCGCTCGGCCGCCGCCATCTCCCACAGCACGTTCATGTGGATGCGGCCCTGGCCGTTCGAGCGCTCATGGGCGATGCGCGCCTGCTCGATGCCGCCGGCGATGGAATAGGCGATCAGCTCCTCGTGGCGCTCGCGCCGCGTGCGGCCGAGATAGAGCTGCGCGATGCGGTGGCCGGCGGCGTCGTAGGTGTCGGCATTGACCCCGGAGAAGGTGCCGACCCCGCCGCAGGCCGCCCAGGCGCCCGAGCTCTCGCCGTTCGACACGGAGATGCCCTTGCCGCCCTCGACCAGAGGCAGCACTTCTCGGCCGGAAATCAACAGCGACTTCAGCCCGATCACGTCCCCACGCCTTTCGAGGCGGCCGCCCCCCGGCGCCGCCTGCCCCTTATGTATTGATTATCCCTCTCATAATCAAATGGCATGCGCGCCGAGCCCGGCGGCGATCCGGTCCGGGCAGTCGCTGAAGAGCGCCGACACGCCCCAGGAGAAGAGCTCGCGCGCCCGCTCCGGCTCGTTGACGGTATAGGCGAAGACCGGCAGCCCGGCGGCGCCGACCGCCTCGACCGCGGCGCGGTCGAGCTTGCGCTGGTCGGCATGCAGCATGCGGCATTGCAGCGCCTCGACCCGCTGGCGCCAGTCGGGCGGCACCGCGCCGACCAGCAGCGCCCGCTCGAGCGACGGCGCCGCGGCGCGCGCCGCCGCCAGCGCGGCCGGCGTAAAGCTCGACAGCAGCGGCGGCGGAAGCGAGGCGGGCCAGCGCTCGGCCACCAGCTCGGCGGCGGCGCGGCCGGT
>JASHTP010000509.1 GCA_030040495.1 Alphaproteobacteria bacterium | reverse complement strand
GCTGGCGCTCGGCGTCGCGCGCCGGGCGCGCGAGGTGGCGCTCGCGACCCTGGCCGGCGGCGTCGCCGTCGACGTCGCGGTCTTCGACCGGCAGGGAGAGCTGCTCGCCCATGCGGGACCGTGACGCGGCGGCGCATCTGCTGATCCTCGGCGGCACCGCCGAAGCAGCGTCGCTCGCCGCCGCGGCGCTCGCGTGCTTCGGCGAGAGCGTCTCGGTCACCACCTCGCTCGCCGGCCGCACCGAGCATCCGGCGACGCCGCCGGGGCGCGTGCGGATCGGCGGCTTCGGCGGCGCCGAGGGGCTCGCTTCCTATCTCGCCGCCGAGCGCGTCGATTGCCTCATCGACGCGACGCATCCCTTCGCCGCGCAGATCTCGGCGCAGGCGGCGGCGGCGTGCGCGTCCGCCGCGGTGCCGCGCCTCGTGCTGCTGCGCCCGCCCTGGAAGCGCCATCCGCTCGACCGCTGGACCGAGGTCGCGGATCTCGCGGGCGCGGCGAAGGTTCTGCCGCAGCTCGGCCGCCGCGTCTGGCTCACCGTCGGCCAGCGCGAGCTCGGCATCTTCGCCGGCCTCGCGCAGCATCATTTCCTGGTGCGGCTGATCGATCCGCCGGCGGCGCCGCTGCCGCTCGCCTCCTGCGACATCCTGCTCGGGCGCGGCCCCTTCAACCTGGCGGAGGAGCGGCGTATCCTGGAGCGCCACGCGATCGAGGTGCTGGTCGCCAAGGCCAGCGGCGGCGGCGCCACCGAGCCCAAGCTCGTCGCGGCGCGCGAGCGCGACCTGCCGGTGGTGATGGTGCGCCGGCCGCCGCCGCCGCCGGGCGAGCGCGTCGAGGATGTGACCGCGGCGCTCGATTGGCTCGCCGCGCGGCTCGGCCGGACGACGTCCCGGGCAAGCGAGGAGGAAGAGTGATGCGTCCTGCCGTCGCCCGCCGCGCCGTTCTGGGAGCCGTCGCCGCGGCCCTCGCGCTGGCGCTGACACCGGGGCGCGGCCGGGCGCAGATGTTCAGCTTCCCCGACTGGTACACGCTCGCCAACGCCGCCGCCAACAACCGGCCGAACGAGGTCGCCTATCTGCTGCGCCGCGGCGACAATCCCAATTTCAGCGACCCCAAAGGGGAGACGCCGCTCGACTATGCCGCGTCCTACGGCAACACGGTGATGATCAAGATGCTGCTCGACGGCGGCGCGCGCGTCGACTACCGCGACAAGTTCGGCTCGACGGCGCTGCATTGGGCGGCGGAGCGCGGGCAGATCGACGCCATCGAGATGCTCGTCGCCGCCCAGGCGCCGCTCGACGCGCAGAACCTCGACGGCATCACGCCGCTGATGCTGGCGGCGAGCACCGACAAGGCGGGCGCGGTCAAGGCGCTGCTCAAGGCCGGAGCCGATCCCAAGAAGCAGGACTTCACCGGCCGCGACGCCTTCGGCTGGGCCGCCGGCAGCCCCAATGCGCGACGCGTGCTGCACGACATGACGGCGAAATGAGGCGAGCGATCGCGGTATTCTCGGCGCGGATCCGACGCTATTGACCGGCAGGGGCTACAAGGAACCTTATTCGGGCCTGGTCCGCCCGCACATCCTGCACCATGCGGCGAAGGACAAGCTGCGCGGGCTGTTCGTCGCGCTCTTCGACGAGGGTTGAGCCGCGGTCAGGCCAGCCACCCGACGACGCCGGCGGCGACCGCGCCGAGAATGACGACGAGCCAGGGCGGCACCTTCCAGGAGACGAGCAGCAGCAGGGCCACCACGGCGATGGCGAAATCCGCCGGCGCGTGGATCGCACTCGTCCAAACCGGATTGTAGAGCGCGGCGAGCAGCAATCCCACGACCGCGGCGTTGACCCCCTTGAGCACCGAGCGCATGGCGGGGTGCTGGCGAAACCAGCTCCAGAAGGGCAGCGGGCCGATCGCCAGGAAGAAGGATGGGGTGAAGATCGCCGCCAGGCAGATCAGGCCGCCGAGCCAGCCATGCGGCGGCGGGATCATCACCGTGCCGAGATAGGCGGAGAAGGTGAAGAGCGGCCCCGGCACCGCCTGCGCCGCGCCGTAGCCGGCAAGGAACGCGTCGTTGCCGACCCATCCCGGCTGGACGGTCGAGGCCTGAAGCAGCGGCAGCACGACATGGCCGCCGCCGAACACGAGCGAGCCCGAGCGATAGAAGGAATCGACGAGCGCGACGAGGTGGCTGCCGCTCGACGCCGCGGCCAGCGGCAAGCCGACCAGCAGGGCGAAGAAGAGGATGATCGCGCCCACCGACCACAGCCGGCTGATGCCGATCGGCAGCGGGATCAAGGGGACGATCTCGCCCGGCAGGAACCACCAGCCGACGAGGCCGCCGAGGATGATCGCCGCCACCTGGCCGATCGTCGACGGCGCGGCCAAGGTCAGCACCGTGGCCGCCGCGGCGATCGCCAGACGCTCGCGGTCGGGGCAGAGATTCCTCGCCATGCCCCAGACCGCCTGGGCGACCACCGCGACCGCGACGATCTTGAGCCCGTGCAGCCAGGCCGCGTCGCCGAGACCGCCCAACGCCGTGACGCCATAGCCGAAGAGAATGAGCGCCAGCGCCGAAGGCGTGGTGAAGCCCAGCCAGGCGGCGAAGGCTCCCGGAATGCCGGCGCGCATCACGCCGAGAATGATCCCGACCTTGCTGCTGGCGGGTCCCGGCAGGAACTGGCTCAAGGCGACGACGTCGGCATAATGGGTCTCGTCGAGCCAGCGGCGGCGGTCGACGAACTCGGTGCGGAAGAAGCCGAGATGGGCGATCGGGCCGCCGAAGCTGGTGAGGCCGAGCTTGAGGAAGGCGAGCAGCACCTCGAGCGGCGAGCCGGTGCGGCGATGCTCGGCCCCGGCCGGCCGCTCGGCGATGGTCATCGGACGCTCCCCCTCGCTTCGCCGCCCGCGCTGGCGGCGGCAGGCTTCCTCGATCTTAGCGAAGCCGCGGACCGTCCGCTCGGACGGGCGCGGCGGCGCGGGACGGCGCGCTCGCTTTCATCGGGCTTCGTCATCGGAAGGCGATAGGGTCTGGCCGCGGCGGAGCTGAGCGCCGCTCCGCCGCGCCGCCGCCCGTCGCTATCGACTCGCGTCGGCGAAGCCGGATAATCGCGACATCCTCGCTTGCGAGGGCGGAGACGAGCATGGCGATCACGCCCCGCGATCCCGTGACGACGCTCGCCGGAACGGCTGCGGCGTCCGCTTCCCATGGACGCCGGCGGCTCGCCGTGCTGCAGGCCGCGCTGGCGGCGGCGCTGCTGGCGCCGGGATCGGCGCTGGCCGGGCCGCCCTTCCGCACCGACGACCCCGAGCCGGTCGATTACGGGCATTGGGAGGTCTATGGCTTCTCCACGGCGACGCAGATCCGCGGCGACACCAGCGGCATCCTGCCGGGCCTCGAGGTGAATTACGGCGCCGCGCCCGATCTGCAGCTCCACCTCATCGCGCCGCTCGCCTTCGACCAGCCGAGCGGCGGCGGCTGGCAATCGGGCTATGGCGACACCGAGCTCGGCATGAAATACCGCTTCGTCCAGGAGGACGCGAAGGGCTGGCGGCCGATGGTCGGGATCTTCCCGCTGCTGGAGGCGCCGACCGGCGACGCCGAGCGCGGGCTCGGCGCCGGCCACGCGCGCGAATTCCTGCCGGTCTGGCTGCAGAAGAGCTTCGGCGGTTGGCAGACCTATGGCGGCGGCGGCTATTGGATCAATCCGGGCGCCGGCAACAAGAATTACTGGTTCGCCGGCTGGCAGCTGCAGCGCCAGATCACCGAGCAGCTCGCGCTCGGCGGCGAGATCTTCCACCAGACCGCCGACAGCGCCGGCGCCAGCGACAGCACCGGCTTCAATCTCGGCGGCATCTTCGACATCACCGAGCACCATCACCTGCTGTTCTCGGCCGGCCGCGGCCTCGAGAATGCGACGGAGAGCAACGAATTCTCCTACTACGTCGCCTATCAACTGACATTCTGAAGGCGCGGGCGGCGGCGCTCAGCCGCCTCCCCGCGGCCGCTGCAGCGCCTCGGGGTTGACCACGTTGATCGGCGCGCCGGCGGCGTAGGCGAGGATCTGGTCGAAGATGTCGCTGAACTGGATCTCGTATTCCTCGCGCGTGACATAGCCGATGTGCGGCGTGCAGAGCGCGTTCTCCGAGGCGACGAGCGGATGGCGCGGGTCGGTGACCGGCTCGGTCTCGTAGACATCGACCGCGGCCTGGCCGGGGCGGCCGGCGCGCAGCGCGGCAACGAGCGCGCCCGGCTCGATCAGTCCCGCCCGGCTGGTGTTGACGAGCAGCGCGGTGGGCTTCATGCGGGCGAGGTCAGCGGCGGTGACGATGCCGCGCGTCGCCGGTACCAGCCGCATGTGGAGCGAGATCACGTCGCACTCGGCGAAGAACGCTTCCTTGCTCGCTGCCGCCGCCCAGCCCTCGGCGCGGGCGCGGGCGAGCGAGGCGTCGCGCGCCCAGACCAGGACGGGCATGCCGAACGCCTTGCCGTAGCCGGCGACGACGCTGCCGATCCGGCCATAGCCGTAGATGCCGAGCGTCTTGCCGCGCAGGCTCGACCCGACGCCGGCCTGCCAGCGCCCGGCCTTGAGCGAGGCCACCTGCT
Source organism: Alphaproteobacteria bacterium (assembly GCA_030040495.1). GTDB lineage: Bacteria > Pseudomonadota > Alphaproteobacteria > ATCC43930 > CGMCC-115725 > DAHUYF01. The sequence goes on along the minus strand of JASHTP010000509.1, from coordinate 3,391 downwards.
GCGGCAGCCGGCGCAGCGCGGCGAGCACCAGCGCCCAGGTGAATTCCGCGGTGGCGTAGGAGGGCGTGCCGGGATGCTGGCCCGAGGACACGATCACGCCGTGCCGGTCGCAGGCGGCGATGTCGATGTGCGGATAGACGCTGCGCTGGCTGATGAGGCGGAGGCGCGGCAGGCGCTCGAGCAGCGGCGCCTCAATCTTGGTGCGCTCGCGGATCAGCACCAGCGCCTCGGTGTCGGCGAGCCGCCCGGCAAGCGCGCCGACCTCCTCGACATGGTCGTTCCACACCGCGACCTCGTGGCCCGCGAGCTTGGCGAAGCACGGCAAGGTGCGCACCGTGTCGAAATAATCGTCCAGGATGGAAATCTTCATGCGCGCCCCCCTCGCGCCGGCCGAAAACCGGCCGGCGCGAGAGAGTGGCGCGTGCTACGCCGCTTGGCCAGCGGCGGCTTCGATCAATACTCGGACACCAGGCTGAGCTTCGACACCAGCACCTTGCCCTTGGTCTCCGGCCCGATCAGCAGCGCGACGATGAAGACCAGCGCCGCGCCGGTGGTTGCGACCATCATCGGCACGGCGAAGCCGAGCGGCTGACCGGCGGCGAGCAGCGCCAGGACCGGCCCGGTGAAGCCGGCCCAGATCGCGCCCTGGTGGTAGCAGAAGCCCGACGCGGTGGCGCGCACCTCGGTCGGGAAGCGCTCCGAGAGATAGCTCGGATTCTGCCCGTAGATCGCGCCGAGGAAGGCGCCCTGCACGATGAAGGCGCCGCAGATCACCGCATAGGAGGCGGTGAAGAGGTAGAGCGGCGAGATGAAGAGGCCGATCGCCGCCGGGATGATCATCGCCCAGCGCCGGCCGAGCTTGTCCGCGACCCAGCCCCAGAAGCCGCTGGCGAGGAAGGCGACGAGATTGGCCAGCGCGATCGGCATGGCGATCATCGCCGCGTCGAGATGCAGGTCCTTCTGCAGATGCGTGGCGAACATGCCATAGACCGAGTAGTAGACGACGAAGCCCGCCGCCATCCACAGGCAGGCGGTCAGCGTGTTGGGCAGCAGCCGCAGGCGGAAGATGTCGAAGAGCGGCGCGCGGACCTCTTGCTTCTGCTCGCGCTGCAGCCTGCGGTTCTCGGCCCAGACCTCGGGCTCCTTGACATAGACCCGGATCCACACGACGGCGAGCGCCGGCAGGATGCCCAGCATCAGCAGGCCGCGCCAGCCGATATGGTTGTAAAGCAACCCATAGGCGGCACTCGAGAGCAGGAAGCCGATGCTCCATGAGCCCTGCAGCACGCCGCTCATGAAGCCGCGCGAGCGGGCCGGCCAGGATTCCATGGCCAGCGCCGCGCCGGCGGGCCACTCCGCGCCCATGCCGATGCCGAGCAGCGCGCGGAAGGCGAAGAGCAGCAGGAAGCTCGGCGAAAGGCCGGCGCAGAAGTTGCAGATCGAGTACCACAGGATCGAGATCATCAGCGGCTTCTTGCGGCCGATGCGGTCGGCAAGCCAGCCGGAGCCGACGGCACCGACGAGGCGCAGCCACAAGGTGATGGTGAAGACGGCGGTGACCGCGACTAAGGGAACGCCGAAGCTTTGCGAGATCGGCACCATGAGGAGCAGAAAGATGGTGAAGTCGAACGCGTCGAGCGTCCAACCGAGCCAGGCCGCTATCCAAGCCAACCATTGATCCTTGGTGGGCTCTTTCCACCAAGGAATCTGTACGGCCGCTTCCGTAGTACTCGCCATGTGTCGTTTCCTCCCAAGCTGACGTTGCGCTCCTGGCCTTTTGGTATGGTTGTGCCGGCGCTGCCCGGCCATGGGCGTGCCGCGCTCGTGACGGTCGAACCGTTATTCTTCGTTCTTGTCCGGCCCCGCTCCCGGCATCCATAGAGCGTCCGCGGCGATGCCGGTCGCCGAGCGGGAGCAATCAGCATCGACCGCAAACCGGCCGCTTGGCAATGAAATTGTTTCAACCCCCGGAGGTCACGCCGGGAGCGGCATCGCGAGCGGTCAGCGACGCCGCCTCAGTACGTGGCTGTGCGTTGCAGCATAAAGCCGGCTTTCGGCGGCTTCGGGCGCGGCCAGCACGCGGCCGACCAGGACGAGCGCGGTGCGGGTGAAGCCCGCCTTCTTCACCTGGTCGCGGATGGTGGCGAGCGTGCCGCGCAGGATCTGCTGGTCGGGCCAGCTCGCCCGCCACACCACCGCCGCCGGACAGTCCGCACCATAAAGCGGCGCAAGCTCGCGCACCGCTTTCGCCAGGTTGTTGATCGAGAGATGCAGCACCAAGGTGGCGCCGCTGCGGCCGAGGGTGGCGAGATCCTCGCCCTTCGGCATCGGCGAGGCGCGCACCGCAGTCCGCGTCAGGATCACCGTCTGCGCCAGCTCGGGCAAAGTGAGCTCGACGCCGAGCGCGGCGGCGGCGGCGGCGAAGGCAGGCACGCCGGGCGTGAGGTCGTAGGGGATGCCGAGCGCATCGAGCCGGCGCATCTGCTCGGCGACCGCGCCGTAGAGCGAGATGTCGCCGGAATGGAGCCGCGCCACGTCGAGGCCTTGCGCGTCCGCGGCGGCGATCTCGGCGATGATCTCGTCGAGGGTGAGCGGCGCGGTGTCGACGATGCGCGCGCCCGGCGGCGCGGCCGCGACGATCTCCTTCGGCACCAGCGAGCCGGCATAGAGGCAGAGCGGCGAGCGCTCGATCAGCCGGAGCCCGCGCACGGTGACGAGATCGGCGGCGCCGGGCCCGGCACCGATGAAATGCACGGTCACGGCGCGCCGCGCTTGGCCGCGTAGCCGCGCGGCGTGAAGAGGCGCGGCGGCGCGCCGGGGATGAGCCGCGTGGCGCTGCTGCCGACCAGCACCAGGGTCAGCATGTCGACCGGCTCGGGGTCGAGCGCGCCGAGCGTGGTGAGGACGAGGCTTTCGCCCGGCCGGCCGAGATTGCGCGCCAGCGCCACCGGCGTCGCGGCCGCGCGCTGCGCCAGCAGGATGTCGCGCGCCTGGGCGAACCGGTGGCGGCGCCGCTCCGAGCGCGGGTTGTAGAGCGCCACGACGAAATCGCCCGCGGCCGCGGCGGCGAGCCGCCGCTCGATCACCGGCCAAGGCGTCAGCAGGTCGGAGAGCGAGATCGCGCAGAAATCATGGCCGAGCGGCGCGCCGAGCCGTGCCGCCGCCGCCTGCAGCGCCGAGATCCCGGGCACGACGGAGAGCGCGACGCGGCGCCAGTCCGGCCGGTCGCCGCGCTCGATGAGCTCGAAGACCAGCGATGCCAGCCCGTAGATGCCGGCATCGCCGGAGGAGACCAGCGCCACGCTGCTTCCCGCGGCGGCGAGGTCGAGCGCCTGGGCCGCGCGCGCTTCCTCGGCGCCGAGCCCGCTTTCGTGCCGCGCCTTGCCGGCGA